>JAIMAA010000068.1 GCA_023512225.1 Candidatus Bathyarchaeota archaeon | reverse complement strand
ACGTTGAAATTTTCTGTGTTATTGCCATAGTTGAATATTGTTACGCTGATGTTTATGGTAACACCTTGTCCCACAACAGTTTGCATGCATGCATTGATCAATTGACCATAAATTTTTATCCGTAGGAATGAAGTGCTTTCTAGCAGAGTCTATATAATCTTCCATATACTCCTGAGGTGGATGGCCCTCGATCTCTGAGTTAATATCTTTATGAATGAATGTGATATTAGCTAAATTGTTAATAAGAGCTTCTTTGGCATCCGGCTCTTCAAGCTCTAAATTCTGCTCTAGGAACTCTTTAGGGAAAATGTGATGTTTTGCAAGTTCGTTAAATTTTCTTTGACTTAACAATACACCATTCCAATCATCTGCTTGGCTCCTTACAAGTAGAATATAGAGCATGAACAAATGTGCTCTGCCTTGTAACCGTAATACATTCATATTAAGCCCCGCCTTAATATCGTCAAGTGTTATTTTTACTCTTGCCTTTTTATCTTGCA
This sequence comes from Candidatus Bathyarchaeota archaeon, assembly GCA_023512225.1. Lineage (GTDB taxonomy): Archaea > Thermoproteota > Bathyarchaeia > Bathyarchaeales > Bathycorpusculaceae > DSLH01. The sequence continues at coordinate 8,914 of JAIMAA010000068.1, read as the reverse complement.
TATTGTCAATCAGTTTTTCCCATGGGAAATAGGCACTTTCTATTATTTCCAAATCTTTGTCTAATTTGGTGTCAGTTTGTGAGCTATAGTATCCATGAAAGCTTGTGAGAACAAACCAGTTAATAATATTCTTAACATCGCTATCCTCAAGCTTATCCAAAGAATCTATGCCTTTAGTGTAGAGATACTTAGCGATCGGGATTAACGGAGTCTGAGAAGGAAGGAAACGCGAATTACTCAACCCTAGTTTCTCTCTCAGCAGTTGAATAGTTAAGTTCATAGCTTTATGACATTTATCGAATATTTCTGTACTCGTGTTTGAATCGTATTCTTTTATCTTTTTGATATTTCTTTTGAATTGTTCAACTTTAGAAATTTGTGTTTGTTTCAAGCCAAAATTAGATCAAGAGTGGCCTTCACAAATCTGTATGGAGAGAGGTGCGCATAGGGTCTTCGCGCGCGCTAAAAATAAATTTGGTCTAGACCAAATGTGTGAAAGGGTCGGAAAGCAAACCCATACTCACGGATTAAACTTCTCCTCATCAACACCTTCCTCAAGAGGCGCGCGCCTGTTTTAGAGAGAAAGAAGTGGAGGGTTATGGGCGGTGGACCATTCCGAAGTTTTCGACTGCTATGATTATGTCGTCCATACCTATTTTGTTGTTTTTATCTATATCTAAATTAAAGCAATGTGGACAGAGAGTGCATGATGGTGTGTGCCAGTAGTAGCCTTCTGAACTGTTTACAGAGCCGAAGCCATCACATATTTGGACAATGTCACTCATGCTAACTTTCTTGTCTCTGTTTACGTCTCCAAGAATAGGGTTAGACCAGTATTCATAAGGGCTTACTAGTGGGTAGTTATCAACATTGTTCTCATCAATAACATAGGGAACATCACCAATCCCATCACTGCCAGTCAAATTCTGATAAGGACCAAAATAGGAGTCAGACCCATTATAATCACTCCAGTAGTTACCGCCACCGGGATAACCATCATCCAACTTGTTTATCGACACACAACTTCGGGCTTGCTTCTCATTGCCAAGGAAATTGTTGTGGAAAATTGAATTATTATTTGAATACCAACATAGGTCGATGCCCAATGTATTGTTTAAGATGATATTAGCACGAATTATATTACGACGTGAAAGGTATAGAGTAATGCCATAATTATTATTGTGTACAAGGTTATTTTCAATTCGACTTGAAAAACAAAATGCTATGTCAATGCCTTGGTTAGCATGGGATACTATGTTACCACTGACCGTATTAGCTGAACCCTCCCCTATTTCAATACCCAACCAACAATTTGACACTATATTGTCATTCAAAGTGCTTCCGATGGAGGAAGCTAGCCAGATACCATAGAGATTATTTTCAACAATGTTACCGCTAATGTTGTTTCCATCGACTTTCTCCTCTACAAAAATACCGCTGTATCTGGCATTTCGTATTGTAAAACCGCTGATGGTAGCAGGTGTAGTTACCCATATTACGCTGCCAGTGTTATTACCGTCAATTATAGTTGTACTTCTGTTTTCTCCAATAAGTGATAAGGTCTTGTTTAAGACCACATTTTCGTAATATGTTCCATTCCTAACAAAGAGAGTGTCTCCCTCATTTGCAGCATTTATGGCTTCCTGTATTGTTGGATAATCATCTGGAACCGTTATCGTTCCAGGTTCAGATTTAACTATTTGAACGTTGAATGCAAGAGCGAAAATGCCCATTAATAGCAACCCAAACATTATGCCAGAAACTGCTTTCTTCCACATTTTCCTAGCCTCCGCGGTTATGGTTTTAGCATGTTGCATCCTTCGATTACGAATACGTAACCCTGTATTTGGTCTGTTGGATATGGCACCCAGAAGGTTAGGTCTACAATCTCTAACAGGAGCATCTGCACCCTCCAATCATCGCTTAAGAGCAGTTGCGGCAGCACACTTCCAAGTTCACTGTGGGTGGCCTTCAAAAGCGGGCATAGGTACGGCTTTCCGTTGACGATGACGTAAAGCCTCACCTTATCTATTATGGATTCCGAGAAGGCTAATCCGGGCCAACCCTCCCGCAGGCGGAACTTAGCACTGTAATCGTTGACGCCCACATCCTCCTCGTTCACTGACACCTCCCTTACAACATCCTCGCCCGTTGGGTTGTGAATATCTATGACGCCGTAGTCCACGTAGGCTGTCCCGTTCCAGACGAAGAGCGTTGGACAACCATCACCCCCAGGCGGAAAGATGCTCACGCTGAAGGAGTATTGTCTCTCACCGCTAACCCAAAATATTCTTGTGCTCCAGTTACCAGTGGAGTCCGCTGTGTAAATAATGCTTTCTGTCTGGGCACCACTTTTATAGGACCCAGCTTTAAGATGCCCGGTTGAATTGTAAAGTTGGAGGTCAAAGTTTGAGGTGGCGGGTGGAGTTAGGTAGACGCTTATGCCTTCTTCATTTTTAACATAGAATTTGTACCAATCATTATGATCTGTTGGGTTGGACTCGTAAAGCCCGCCCGTATATGATCCTGGATTAATAGAAAGAGCGTCGAGCCAGACATCGCCAGCATCCTGACCTTTTCCCGCATCGTTCTGGGTAATGTTAACTGTTAATGGACTGGACCAATTGCTAAAAGCTTCATAAACGTCTCTCGCTCGGACAGAGACATTGTACAATCCAGGTCTAGTCCATGTGTGCTGCATGCTTACGTTCGTGTTTGATGCATACCAGCCCGTTACGTTGAGCGTGCCATCACCCCAAACGAATTTATATTGGACATTGTCTCCGTTGGGGTCTGTTGCGTTTGCATAATATGTATAAGGCGTATATACGACGACTCCTTGAGTAGAGCCTGATGTTGTGGGCGTATGTGGCGGGTCGCTTGGTGGTGGTCGCCTGTCTAGATAGGTCTGTTTTGCCAGGTCGCCCTGAGCATAGTCGAGATGGTCAGAGCCATTTATAAATGTTGGAAGTCCATCGCCGTCATCATCAAACCACGGCGTTTCCATACCTCGTAAGCGTGCATCATCATGGTTCCATGCATGCTCCCAAGCCTCATATAGAGATACACGTCCGTCAGCATCAGAGTCCGCATCAACTTCGGTAAATGTATGGACTATCTGGTATGCTGAATAGTTCCAGTATGTATCCTCTCGATGCAGCGCATCTATGAAGGCTTCAGACCACTCACTGAACCCATCCCCGTCAAGATCAGCCCAGCAAACATATGTTTCGTTGCTCGCCGTCATTATTATCCGGTTTGGCGCACTTATGTCGTCAATCAGGCCACCATTGAAGCACCCTTGAGTGCCGTCTGCAGCACAGCCCACTCTAATGAAGACTAATGTACCATATTTGTTATTTTCCTTTAGATAATCAAGATCCGCCTTGAGTTCGTCATCCCAATATTTCTCAGAATATCTGTAGTAGTAATCATCCGAGGTCCAATCGTACACCCATACTTCGAAGACTATGCATTCATCAACACCTTCCCATGTTCCGTTGATGAGGTGCTCAGCACCTTCATCGCCATCTGTGTCATTTCGGCCACCCATAAGCTTCCCCTCTACAGTATTATATCCTCCACCATGACCGATGAGGAAGATGAATACTAAATCATCAGCATCTGAGTTTTCATAGAGCCATGTTGTAATAGCCCGTCGAAAATTATTTTTAGTGGCTGAAGTGTTAGCGGGAAAATGAGCACTGCGAACATCTAGGTAGTAAATCCCATCAAAAACATAATGGTAACTTAACACATGATACATATAATATGCATCGGTTGAAGACATAGGCTCCATGGCGCAGGCCACTATAACCGCCCAGCACTTCCGGCTCTGGGTCGATTGTCCTATCGCTACGTTTGGAAATATAAACCCAATTACCAGACTTAGCATTATGATCATAACCAAGCGTCTCTGAATCAAGATGTTTCACCTTCTTTATTTTTGCGCGCGCTAAGAGGTTTGGGCAAAATATATTTATGCTCTTCTTATATAAAAAAGCTGGCATATCGCGCGCTAATCGCAGGGTAGATCCTCGAAATCGTCAGCCTCGGCTTCGTCGCTCGATTTCTTTCGGGGTTATTGAAGAAAACCCGTTATAGGCTGTTTAATTAAATTTATGTGTTTTAGTGTCTGTATGTCTCAAACATCTCAAGCCGTCTAGTTCGTCTGAAAGTCGTCTATACGTGTTCTTTGTGTTAAGGATGCCCCGGAGGACTCTCTTAATCTTCTCCTCGTCGAGTCCATTGATGATTATTCCCTTTGTTTTGCAGTAATCCGCAAACTCCCTACCCATTTTTTCGTATTCCTCGTCGCTTAACGTTGGGGTTGGCATTCCCACTGGACTCTTATTCGTTTCGCTTTTCTCTTCGACTGGCGGAATAGGCAGCCTCTCGTTCAGCTCGTCCCAAACCTCCTCCATAAGGCAGTCCATTAGCGCGCGCCCCCCTGCCAAGCCTTGCTTCAGGGTCCCCAAGCCCTCTGGTGTTATCGTGGGGTCCCTGCTGCTCCAGGCCGGCAGGTCGGTGCCGTCAAAGCAGGTGGCTTGAATCAGGCCAGCAGCCAGCAGGGGATGATGAAACCGTAGCCTGTTCGCCTCCTTCCGCAGATAGCTCTCTATGCCGATGAATCCTGGCTTGCCGATGCGCTTCTTCATCTGGCTGAAATGCGCCTTGGTGGACGCCTTGCCCTTGTAGCCGCAAACCCTTTGGAGGTACCGGTTTCTGCTCAGCCTCTTCACCAGATCCTTCACGTAGGGGATCTGCTCCAGCTGCCGCAGCATCAGCGCCCGCAAATCCCATTCTGGAATCGTACTCTACCGGCCTGCCAGCACCATCCTGGTGAAGGCCAAACCACAGAATAGGGCGGATAGGACTTAAATCCACCTTCTCGAACAACAGCAATGGAGAGCCAGTCTTCTTCATCCAAAATCAAACACGAAGAAGGCCGGTTCTCCACATAAACATTCCAGAATTATTTAATCCCCCCCGCGCGCTAGGGTGTTGCTAAATTCTCTGTTTTGACATTTTCTTGTTTATTGGTGATGTTTGCGGGTGAAGTGTCGTTTAGGGGATGTTCTCGCGTGTTTGGATGATTTGGAAGCTGTTGTCTGGGAGCTTTACAGGCATGGTGGTGCTGTCATGCCTCCTAGAAATCCGTTAGGCATTTTGAAGGCTTTAGTTGTTAAGCGTTTTAGGAATATTTTAAGCGATAGGGAGCTTTACAGGCGTTTGTGGAGTGATTCTGAGCTTAGACGCTTATGCGATGTTGAAGCGTTTGAGAAGCCCTATCATCCATCGCAGCCTACGCGTTTCAGACAGCGCATAGGCCCTGAAGGGCTTGAAAGGGTAATGGAAGACATTCTTGGCAGGCTTAGAGATGCAGGTGTTGTTAAGGGGGGAATAGTTGCTTGCGACGCAACTTTAATTAAAGCATGCAGCAAACGTGACCCAAAGGATGATTGTAGAGGCTACAGCGACCATGATGCTAGGGTTGGGAGGGCTGAGAAGACCTACATGCTTGGCTATAAGCTCCATTTAGCCGTGGATGCATGCTCTGAACTTCCATTGGCGGTTATAGCTGCTCCAGCAAACGAAAACGAGAAGAAACATGCTCCAAAACTGTTGGAGAAGGCTTTTAAAACATCCAACGGCCAAATTAAGGTTTTAGTTGCCGACTCACAGTATTCAAGCAGAAGGCTGAGGAAGAATATGGCGGATCATGGATTAAAACCTGTAATACCTTATCCAGCAAACCAGAATCCAATGGAGGCGGGGTTTCTACGCGTTGATAAACGCTTCAGAACCCGTGGGCCTGAATGGCTGAAAAGGCTTTACGCCATAAGGCTTCTGCTGAAAGAGCCATTTCAAGGCTAAAACAGCATCTAAGCCTAGAAAACCACAGAGTCAGAGGCTTAAGAAACATAGCCGTACACGCCCTACTATGCATAATAGCCATGCTGCTCACAGCCCTAACAGCAATAAAACTTGGAAAGCCGGAACAAATAAGGGCAATAACAAGGCTAACATGAAATTAACAAGAAAACATCAATTTAGCAACACCCTAGCGCGCTACTGACTGGTCTCATGTTGCCAACAGCACCACTGTTAGCATTCTAACCGCCCAGCCAACGGGCGCAGACATAACGGTTGAACACTGGACAGGCTGGCAGGATGCGCGCATGAGTGTTCATTAATTCGTTTTAGGCTTGTTTTTGCGATTGGGGCTTTTTTCTGCGTTTAGTAGGTGAACGTTGCTATGCTGTTTGCTTTCTGGTTTGCCTATTTTGTGGGCTGTTACTGCTACGGCTGATTCGCACATATTGGGCTTAATCCTTATTAAACGTGTGGCCCAACCAGAGTACATCAGAGTTTTGGTTCATCCTCTGGAGGGAAAGACGTCGTTCGAAAAGAACTGTTTTGAATTCTACATTCAAACTGGGGTTTGTTGAATTTGTCTAATTTTTGTTTCGACATCTCAGCAGTCTCAAAATGTCTTTTTCGTCTGAAAAGCGTCTATACACTTTTGTTTGGCCGCCTGTAATAGTTCAAAGCACGGTTTCCTGTGCAAGTTCATATGGGAGGCATGCTTTGATCTGCCTCCACAACTGCCATATGAGGCAGTCCATCCCCGATTTTCCCTCATGCTTACGCGAATTATACCAAAAATCGAAAAAGTCTATGAGACCGGAAGCAAATATGCCCATTTTGTGGAGCATCTCCATGGGGCTTAGGCGTTTGCGTTTGCAGCAACGCCTGAACTCCCTGAAAAGTTTGGGATCCATCCTCGCCACCTCGCCCTCAACTATGCGCAGGATCAAGCTGTCTCCTTCGTTTTCCAAGCTGAGGAGAACGTCTTGTCTTAGTAGCTTCTCTTTCTCCTCTCGAACCTTCCTCAGGCGTTCTTTCTCAGCCACTTGAGCCTTAAGCTTCTTAATTTCCTCATCTTCAACGGGTGGCTTAGGCGGCCTCGAAAGAGTCTCATACATCTGCCATATCCGCATGACTGTGTCCTTTCCTAGGGGAGGATTCAGCCTCTTGCCGATCTTGCGGTAGCCCAAGCGCGTTGTCGTCTTCAGCTTCACTATCTCTCGAATCTGCTCTGACGTTACGCTTGGGAAGGCCTCAGCAACGGCCGTTATGGCTTCATCATCAATTGAAGGCTCCGTCAAGCTATTTTCCTCTATGGGATGTTCATCGGCAGCCAAATATTCTTGTCTCTCCTTAGAGATCCACTGGAGGCTTTTGCTTTCACCGTATTCTTCTAGTATTCCAGCTTGAATTTTTCTCAAGGGTTCGTCTGCGTGTAACCAAACGTATTCTTTGATTTTCTGTTCGGTTGTTTCTTCATTCAATTTTGCTTCCTCTGAGTTTAATCCCATACTTCTCAGAAATCCGCGCTAGGACTTCTTCTTCTGGCACGCCTTCTTCCAGTAGGCGAAACACTTCTGTTTCGATCATCTTTCGCAGACGCTCTGTGACTGGTCTCACTATTCGGGCAGCTTTTTCTCTGGCTTCAGCTTCTGCCAGAAACTCAGTGGAACATTCTCTTTAAGTCCCTTCTCTATCAAGCGGAAGAGGGTTCTGGGTCTAAGCGCTTCCACTTCCCAACAACGGTCTCCGTATTTCTCAATATACTTTTTAGCTCTGGAATCCTTCAGGTTGACGGGTCGTGAAGGAGGTCGAAATCTCTTGATTTGTTCCATGGTGATGGCTAACCGGTGAAACCCAATCGCGCGTTTGTGATCCATTTCTCTAGCTGCAACCTCTTGTATCAAAATTCCCGAGGGGTCCCAATCTCCAACATAAAGAATCAAACCAACGCCCCTTTTCCTAGCTCTTTCGAGGGCCCGTCTATACATGCTCAAAGACGCGAACCCCTCAAAACCTGACAGCTCAACCTGTATTTTGCGATTAATCTCCCTAGGAAACTTCTGATGCTGTCTTTTTCCACCCAGATTTCGATGCGGGGGTAGGGTAGAGGCGGAATCACGAATTGCCTAGTTGGATCAATGAATTTTTCGTGAACCGCTGGGTTTACCCGTCTGATTTTCGACAGATACCTGTTCATGCGTTTGTAGAAAGCGCGAGTTGCCGGATAATCCTTTGGAAATCGTGAAACCAAAATGTAAAATAATTGTCTAACTGTTAGAAGCGAATATCGTTTCACGGTTTGAAGTATCCTCCACACCAAGAGGACGTTGCCTCTACCTTTAACATTATATTGGTCACGAATAAATCCAAGTTCTTCAATGTTTTCAATTGTCAAGTTTTGATCGATCTAAAATTGGAAAAAGCCAGATTAAAGGTTTTTTCGACCAAAAATAGACAAGAAATGTCTATTTCCGTGTTTGAACCTCAAGATAAGGATATTCTTTATAAACGTCTCTTGCCTAATTGTTTTTAGGTGAATCGAATGAAGTGCCCTTGGGGCTGCGGTTGGGAAGGAACGACCTCGCAGTATAGTGAACATTACAATATTTGTACTGCAAAAGTTTGTCCCAAGTGCGGGAGCACAAATATTTTCTTTTTTTCGGGTAGATGAGATTGAATGCATTACGTGTGGGCACCAGTGGAAAAAGGGAGAAGTTCCAAAAGTTGAGGAAGAAAAGGTAATAATATCAAAAACTTTCAAGACAGAGGAAGAATTTAGAGATTGGTTAAGAAAGCATAAGCTAACTGCTGAGCCTCGGCCTGGTACAGGACTCTTTAAAAATGGTGACCGTGTGGGAAGCTACTTTGAAACTGATGAAGGCATTCAAGTGGATCTGGCGGAGGACGCTAAAACATGGCTCATCAGAGACTAGGTGTTTGTGGAGGTTGAAAGAAGAGGCAATGGCCGAGAAGCCGATAGAAACGCCTGTGGAAGAAACTGGCGAGGAAACTCCGGAGGCGTAAAACATTGGCTGAGGAG
>JAIMAA010000067.1 GCA_023512225.1 Candidatus Bathyarchaeota archaeon | reverse complement strand
GGAATACCCGTCCCGCCGGGTTTTGCAATAACCGCTTACTCCTACAAGAAATTCATTGAAGAAACTGGCATAGCAGCGAAAATCTACGAGATAATAAAAGAAACCGTGACCGACCCCAGCGACCCTAAACAATACGAAATAGCTTCCAAAAAAATTCGCGCCTTAATAGAATCTACGCCGATGCCAAAGGAAATCGAAAATGCAATAAGACTTGCTTATGAAGAATTATCCAGAAGACTCAACATGAAGGATGTTTTTGTTGCAGTTCGCTCAAGCGCAACAGCTGAAGACTTGCCAGACGCTTCTTTTGCCGGACAACAAGAAACATACCTAAACGTCAGAGGCATAGACGAAGTCCTAGAAAAAACTGTGAAATGCTGGTCAAGCCTCTTTACTCCACGCGCCATCTTTTACCGCACCGAGAAGGGCTTCGCTCATGAGAAAGTGCTCATAAGCGTTGGCGTCCAGAAAATGGTGAATTCTAAAGCTGCCGGCGTAATGTTCACCATAAACCCTGTGATTGGAGACCCTAACCAAATAGTCATCGAAGGAAATTATGGTTTAGGCGAAGCCGTTGTTTCAGGAGCAGTCACTCCCGACCACTTTGTTGTCGACAAAAGAACCATGAAAATAGTTGAACGAAGCATCGCCAAGAAAGCAATTGCGTATGTTCGTGACCCAAACACTGGAAAAACAGTACACTTGCAAGTCCATCCAGAGCATCAGGAAAAACCATGCGTGAGCGACGAGGAAATTCTGAAACTCGCAGAATTAGCAAACCGCATCGAACAACATTATGGCAAGGCGCAAGACATTGAATGGGCAATCGACGGAGACCTACAGTTTCCAAGCAGCGTCTTCATAACACAATCTAGACCGGAAACCGTTTGGAGCTTAAAACTTGCTGAGAAGCCTGAAAAACCAGAAACTGAAGCAATGAAGCATGCAGAAACACTGAAGGTTATTGTGAGAGGAATCGCAGCTGGCAAAAGAGGTTTCGGAGTAGGCAAAGCCAAAGTCGTGTTAAACCCGGAAGAAGCTGCAAAAGTCATGCAGAAAGGCGACATATTAGTTACTGACATGACAAACCCCGACTTCGTGCCGTTCATGAAACTTGCAGGCGCCATAGTCACTGACAAAGGCGGCGTAACATGCCACGCAGCAATCGTAAGCCGCGAACTTGGCATTCCATGCATTGTCGGAACTGAACACGCCACAAAATTGATGGAAACTGGAAAAGAATACACTGTAGATGCTAGGAGCGGCGTTGTTTACGAAGGCATAATGGCAACATTAACCGAGCAACTTTCATCCGCTTCTGGAGCATCAACACCATCCCCAACCGTTGTCGGCGGCACTTTCCAGTCTGTGCCAGTAACCGCAACAAAAATTTACATGAACCTGGGTGTTCCTGAAAAAATTGAAGAGTATAAAGACTTGCCTTTTGAGGGTATAGGACTGATGCGAATAGAATTCATTTTAGCCAGCTACATAGGCGAACACCCATTGTATCTTGTGGAAACCGGACAAGGACAAAAGTTCGTTGATAAACTGGCTGAAGGCATATCCACAGTTGCGAGAGCCATTCAACCGCGTCCAGTTGTTGTCCGCTTCAGCGATTTCAAAACAAACGAGTATCGGGAGCTAAAAGGCGGCGAAAAATACGAAATTGTCGAAGCTAACCCCATGCTCGGCTGGCGTGGATGCAGCCGCTACATAAGCCAATGGTACGAGAAGGCCTTCAGACTTGAATGCCAAGCAATACAGAAGTGCCGCAGAGAATGGGGCTTGAAAAACGTTTGGGTGATGCTTCCAGTAGTGCGCACAGTCTGGGAAGCCAAAAGATGCCTCCAAATCATGAAAGAGGAAGGCTTAGAAAGGTCGCGAGACTTCCAAGTGTGGTTCATGGCTGAAACGCCGTCAATCGCCATACTCGCCGACGAATTTTCGAAACTCTGCGACGGCTTCTCCATAGGCTCAAACGACATGACCCAAGGCATACTGATGATTGACAGAGACTCTGAAAGGCTAGGACAAATGGGATACTTCGACGAAAGAGACCCAGCCGTGAAAAGAATAATCGCCCACTTAATCAAGGTAGCCCATGAAAACGGCTGCACAGTCTCCATCTGCGGAGAAGGACCATCAAACCTTCCAGACTTTGCAGAATTTCTCGTTAGAGCCGGAATTGACAGCATATCAGTAAACAACGACGCGGTAATATCCACAAAGAAGCTTGTCGCAAGCATAGAACGCAAAATAATACTTGAAAGACTCGCTGAACAAAGCGAAAGAGCCCTCGGACGCGGAAACCGAAAGCCGAAGCAAGACTGGGAATGGACGCCCAGATGGAACGAAGCAGAAGAATAAACCTCACTTTCCCTTGTCTAAACTGAACCTTCTTACTTTTTGATTTAGAGAGTGTTCAAAAATGGAACAATTCGATTTTGAAGAAGAAAGAGTCAAACAGGAAATACTTAAACTCGGAGCGAAACGCGTCTTAATACAACTTCCAGAAGGTCTAAAACCCGAAGCACCACGACTAGCCAAAACCATTGAGAAATCTGGTGCATTACCGATAATTTCTGCAGACCCATGCTATGGCGCATGCGATTTGGCCACAGCTGAAGCAGAAAATCTCGATGTGGACCTAATTATCCATTACGGGCATTCAAAACTGTTAAAGTACGAGAGAGTTCCAACAATTTACGTCGAAGCCAGAGCAACCATAAATGTGGATGGCACTGTCGAAAAAGCCTTACCCATTCTGGAAAAATGGCATAAGATAGGTTTAACAACAACTGTTCAACATGTGCAAACCCTTGATGCTGTCAGAGAAACCCTGCTCCACGCCGGAAAAATTGTTGTCATAGGCGATTCTGGACGACTGAATTATCCTGGACAAGTGATAGGGTGCGACTACAGCAACGCTAAATCAATAGCAAAAGATGTTGAAGCTTTTCTTTTTGTTGGTGGTGGGCGATTTCATGCTTTAGGCGTTGCGCTGTCAACGTTTAAACCTACAATAGTTGCAGATCCTTACGAAGAAAGAGCTTATTCGATTGATGAGCAAGCAGAGAGAATTATGAAACAACGGTGGGCAAGTATAGAAGAAGCCCAAAAGGCGAAGTCCACGGCGGTTTTGGTTGGGCTGAAGCTTGGGCAAAAACGGTTTGATGAAGCGTTGAGCTTGAAACGGAAACTTGAAGAAAACGGAAAAACAGCGTTTCTCTTTGTCGTTAGAGAGGTCACTCCTGAAGCACTTATGGAGTTTCCGACAGTAGACGCTTACGTGAACACCGCATGCCCGAGAATTTCTCTCGATGACGCCTCGAAATTTCCGAAACCCGTGCTCACGGCTAACGAGGCTCGAGTAGTTGTTGGCGAATTGTCTTGGGAAGAATTATGCAGAAAAGGCTTACTCGAAAATTAGACTTAGAAATGATGCTTTCACAAGTGAAACCGCATCCTTCACCTAAACCAAACCTTGAACAATACACAATTCCAACAGACGTCGCGGCGTCAATGCTCTACTTAGCCGCATACACACATGACAGTATTATTGACAAGACCGTTTTGGATTTAGGATGCGGCACTGGAAGACTCGCCTTAGGCGCCGCGTTTTTAGGTGCAAAACAAGTTGTAGGCGTGGATTTAGATAAAACTGCAATAAAAATTGCATGTGAAAATGCAAGACAAGCAGGCCTACAAGAAAAAGTGGAATGGATTATTGCGGACATAGACGCTATTCACGGAAACTTCGACACCGTCCTACAAAATCCGCCCTATGGCGTACAAAAACGAAAAGCAGACCGAAAATTTCTCGAAAAAGCTCTGAAAACAGGCAAAGTAATCTACTCGCTACACAAAAGCACACAAAAAGACCGAGCGCTTATTAAAAGACTGAAACGCAACAAAGCAGCTTTGGAGCTAGTAGCGCCTAATCCTTTTCTAGAAAAATTCATCGAAGAACATGGCGGGCAAATCAAAGCTGTTTATGTCATGCTCATGACGATTCCGCACATGTTCAATTTCCACACGAAAAGGAAATATGAGTTTCTAGTAGACCTATATGTTATAGAAAGAAAAAATGCGAATTCAACAAAAAATAATCGTAGCGTGCCTTACAGCTAGCGCCAATCAAAAGGTTTATTGAGGGGCACAGAAAAGTACACATATTACCTTGACGAACATTTATTCCCGCTTCATCCAAATCTACGTACAAATCATGCAGAAAGTGAATTTGAATGAATCCACAAACCTCTAAACAAGAAAGCGGCCAATTTGTGCTGCCGGGCGAACGCTTAGGCGTTATTGAAGAGTTTATTCCGGACTCTGGAACCTACGTTAAGGACGGCGTAATCTATTCTAAGGTTGTTGGACGCGCTTTGCTTGACCTTGTGAATAGGCGCGTTTCAGTTTTTCCATTAATTAGAGGGGCATTGATTCCTAAAGTTGGAAACACGGTTTTGGGACAAGTGTCAAATGTTCAGTCGGAAAGTGCTGGTGTGCGAATTTTCAAAATAAATAATAAACAACTTTCCGGCATTTTCTCCGGCGTTCTGCATATTTCTGATGTACAAATGCGATACGTGGATTCAATGTTCGACGTGTGCAAACCTGGCGACATCATTAGAGCTGAAGTAATAAGCGAAAAGAACAAAGTCTACCATTTGTCAACCAAAGACAAGAATTTAGGAGTAGTTTACGGTTTTTGTTCACAATGTGGCTACTTGCTGGAGCAAAGACGACAAGCCATGTATTGTCCGAGATGTGGGAAAATTGAAAAGCGCAAAACAGCTTTAGATTATGGAAAAGGAATGCTATGATGCAGAGGGAGAAATGAGTAAATGAAAGTTAAAATATTAAAGAAAACATCAAACGAGCTAAAAATAGAAGTTGAAGGTATAGGACATACCATTTGCAACCTGCTGCAAAAGAGGCTTTTAGAAGACGAAAATGTTGATTTAGCGGGCTATGACATGCCACATCCGTTAGCTTCAAGCTCCATAATTTATGTCCGCACCAAAGGCAAAGCGAAACCAGAAGTTGTCTTGCATAACGCTTTGGAAAAAACGCGCGACATGAACAAACTTTTTGGTAAAGAGTTCGAGAAAGCTCTCAAGAAAATCTAATCCTCTTCTTTATTGTTGCAAGTAACTGGCTAAAACCTTCAACTGGGTCATCAGCGCTTTTCAATAATGTAACACTTTCTTCTATTGTAACATAACCTTGAAGCCAAGCATAGGCTATTAACGCTTCCGCGGCATCAGCCAACAAATGCCGCGTCATTCTCGAAGGCAACTGTTCTCTTAACCCAACCTTTCTGATAGCCTCGGCAAGTACACTTCCTTTAACCTTTTCGCCGGAAGGTATACCCTTTCTGGCCGACATTGCCACAGAATGGACAAAATTTACGTAAGCATCTCCAAGAGATGCCAGTCCATGGTCTGTTAACACCTCGGTTATGTTGCTGTAGTTTTTAATGAAAGACTTAATTTTCACATGCTTCCCTCGTGTTTTGGTAATTCTGACATTACTCTTGGTTCTTCGCTAAACTTATAATGGATGCATTCCTATATTTCGTGATTGCTATCTCTGGGGAAATATTTTGATTTCAAAAAGATTTCGTATAATCAAACCTGAAATTCGCGTTCTCGGAATTGACGATGGCATGTTCACGCTCCGCGCAAAGGGATTTGTGCCGGTTGTGGGGGTTGTTTTCCGCGGCGGATACTTTCTTGACGGCGTAATGCACACGAAAGTGAAAATTGACGGTTTTGAAGCTACACGAAAAATAGCTTCCATGATAATCAACTCGCCTCACTACAAACAGTTAAGGGTCATAATGCTTAACGGAGTAACACTTGCAGGCTTCAACATTATCGACATCAAGAAGTTAAATGCGAAAACAAAACTTCCAGTAATTGCAATTACACGCGAAAAACCAAACCTTACAAAAGTCCGCAAGGCTTTGAAAAACTTGCCAAAAAGTGAACACCGCTGGAAAGCAATAAAGAACGCAGGAGAAATATTCGAAGTCACCACACGAAACAAAAACGAGAAAGTCTACATGCAAATCTCCGGAATCCTCAAGGACGATGCTGAAAAAATTATACGTTTAACTTCGACAAGAAGTAACATTCCAGAAGCACTGCGTGTAGCACATCTTATTGCTTCTGGAATCAGTTTCGTTTAGCCCTAATCTTTATTCCAATAAGAAAAAGTTTAAAAGGGACAGTGATAAGGGAAAACAAACGGACATCGGAGTAAAAGCCAATGGAATTTTGTCCCAAATGTGGTTCTCGTCTTGTACCTAAAAAGGGAAAAACCGGTAAAGAAGCATCATTGATGATGGTTTGTCCCAAGTGTGGTTACAAAAAGAAATCTGCAGAAAAGAGGGCAACACCAAAAGTTGCCAAAGTAATACAGCATAATCCACAAAAACTTGTGGCAGTGATAAGCAAAGAAGAACAAAAACTTCGAACATTACCAACCGTTAGGATTGAATGTCCAAAATGCGGAAATAACACAGCCTACGTTTGGCAAGTACAAACGAGAGGCGCCGACGAGTCATCTACACAGTTTCTCCGATGCACAAAATGCAACTACACATTCAGAGAATACAGCTGAAACCGTTTACGATTTGTCACAAGTTTTTAACTTCTTCATTTCCCTCCGATGACTTCCCTCTAATTTGGCATCACGCTTAAATGCGCAAAGTCTTTATTCACAGCTAACAATATCCAATAAAAAGGTGACTACAGTGTTCAAACTCAAAGTAGCCGACGCAAAACTTCTGCGAGACATGATCACATCCATATCAATCCTCGTAGACGAAGCCACATTCAAACTCGATCCAGAAGGAATGAAACTCCGCGCAATGGACCCATCACGCGTCGCAATGGTAGACTTCGAATGGCCAAAAACAGTTTTTGAAGAGTACATGTGCACAGAACCAACGAAAATGTGCATAAACATAAGCGAATTATTGAAATTGCTTAAAAGAGCTGGCAAAGACGAAGTCGTTGAACTTTCGCTTGACGAAAAAACTAGCCGCTTACAACTGAAAATAACTGGAAAATATGCGCGGAACTTTACAATGCCAACCCTCGAAGCCTCAGAAGAAGAAGTGCCCACGCCGAAACTCACATTTAACGTTAAAGCTAAAACCACAACCCAAGGCTTAAGCCAAGCAATCGAAGACGCTCAACTAGTAAGCGACCACGTGCGCATCGAAGCAGACGCTGAAAAAATAGTTTTCAATGCTGCGGGCGACCTTATGGGTGCCACAATTACTCTTCAAAAAGGAAGCGACACTCTTCTTGACTTGGAAATCAAAGAGCCCGCAAAGTCAACATTCAGTCTTAGCTATCTTTCTGAAATTATTAAAACAGCATCTGCAACATCTGACATTGCGACCATGGAATTCTCAACAGACATGCCTATAAAAATAGACTTCCAGCAAACGAAAGAAGGAAAATTAACTTTCTATTTGGCACCGAGAATCGAAACAGAATGACGTGAAAAACAAAATGCAACTTGCCGCTGCCAAATTCACCCTAAACGACTTAGCAAAATACCCTTTTCTCAAAGAAACCACCGAGTACGTGAAAAAATTAGATTTAAAAATTCAAGACTTAACAAGTCCAGAATTTGCGGAAATTCTGAAACGCGCCGAAACAAGAGTTGAAGAAGCAATCTTATTCACTTTGGTAAGCCGAGACCTGCGAAAACCAGAAGTTGAAATCTTATCATTTCCAGTCGCTACAATGCTGGCTATTGCAACAGAAAATTCATTCATCAAAAAAAGATATGCTTTGGCAGAGGCAGAACAAGTTCTCAACGACCTGCAAGACGAACCAAAAGAAAGAATCTTGGCGATTGCACAAAATTTCAAGTGGAAACTTGAAATAAACCGCAATGACAAACTACCCTATGAATTTACGTTACACTTTGCAGACTATCTCAAAAACACGACACACCTCCGAGAAAAAGAATGGAAACTCGTGAACTGCTTACTATCAGATGGAAAGATTTACCTAAACAAAAATAAAATAGTGAGGCTGTTAAAGGAAGAAGTTCGCAAATACATCGAGAAAAGATTAGAAACAAAAGAAGCCAAGTTCCCCACAGAAATATCAGCAATTGCTGAAAAACTGAAGAAACTAACCTTAGACAAGATAGGCAAAATGGAAATGGAAGGGTTCCCAAAGACTGTCGTCCGAGAAGCTTTTCCGCCATGCATAGATACACTTTACAAAGCAGTATCTTCTGGGCGCCACCTATCACACATAGGCAGATTCACCTTAACATCTTTCCTTGTTAACATAGGAATGCCCTCAGACAGCGTCATTGAGTTATTTAGAAACTTTTCCGATTTTAACGAGAGACTGACGCGTTATCAAGTTGAGCACATCGCCGGAGAAAGAGGCTCCCGAACACAATATACTTCACCGAAATGTGAAACACTAAAAACACACGGCGTATGCACAAACCCAGATACACTATGCGAAAAAATACGTCACCCACTAATCTATTACCGTAGAAAAGCAAAAATCGTGAAATAAGCTTATAAGTTGATAATGCGGTAAAGTATCCTCCGTACAATAAGAGATAGCTCTCTCTTTAAATAAGATAATAGACGGTTGAACACAAAAATGAAATCGGAAGTTCCCTTCACTACAAGCGTGGAAAACTGGAGAAATGTAGGAGACACTGTTCTCCAGGCAAGTTCTCCAAAAATACTTGAAGGAAACTTTGAGCTAAATTCCGATATAGGAATAATCCTTCCAACTTACTGCGAAGCAGCAAACATCAAGCAAATAATAAATGAGATTGAAAACCTAAACCTTGATGTCTCAATAATGGTAATTGACGATTCCAGCCCCGATGGGACAGCAAACATCGTTCGGGCGCTCCAGAGAAAATATGATAACATCCTACTTCTTATTAGGCCCGAAAAATCCGGTCTTGGCACGGCAATTACTGACGGAATGAAAATATTTCTTTCAATGGAAAACCCTCCAAAATACGTAATCACGATGGATGCAGATTACTCACACAATCCCAAAGACATACCGAGACTGGTGAAAGTTGCAAAAAAAGGCTATGACTTAGTGATAGGCAGTAGATACTTTCCTGGCGGAAAAATTACCGACTGGAGTCCCGTAAGGATAATGATAAGTAAGGTAGCTAACAAATTTGCATCTGTAATAATTGGGGCGAAGATAAAAGACTGCACTAGTGGACTACGATGTTACTCACTAAATATGCTAAAAAAAGTAATAGGCGAACTTCACAGCCAAACGTATGAAATACAAATAGAAACTATACGGCAAGCTGTTAAGAAAGGTTGTTACATAACTGAAATGCCAATAGTATTCACTAACAGAAAGTTGGGAAAGTCTAAACTGACTTTAAACGAGATAAAACAGTTTGTCTCCTACATCGGAAAGGCAAATTTTGAAGATTATCTTAGAATCCCAAGATACGTCTTTTATGGCAATGTAGAATTCTCAAATGAAATTCTCATCGAATTTTTCAACGCTCACGTTCATAC
>JAIMAA010000006.1 GCA_023512225.1 Candidatus Bathyarchaeota archaeon | reverse complement strand
AAACGCAACAGGCGTAGTAATGTCTGTTCCAGGACATGCGCCATACGATTATGTTGCCCTAGAAAACATCAAGAAAACGCCTTCAAAACTGAAAGAGTACGGAATAACACCCAAAGCCATAAACGCAGTCAAACCAATCTCCCTAATCCAAGTTCCAAATTATTCAGAAATTCCCGCAGCAGAAGTAATCAAAAAAATGCAAATTCAAAACCAAACAGACCCCAAACTGGAAGACGCCACAAAAGAAGTCTACCGCCACGAATTCCACAACGGCAAAATGAAACAGAACACAGGCAAATACCATGGCATGACGGTAGCAGAAGCAAAAGACAAAGTCAAACAAGACCTAATTGCCGAAGGCAAAGCTACAACAATGTACGAGTTACTAAACAGACCAGTCCTATGCCGCTGCGGAACAGAATGCATTGTCAAAATCTTGGAAGACCAATGGTTCATCGACTATGGAAAACCCGAATGGAAAGCCCTAGCCCGCAAAAACCTAGAAAAAATGGAAATTCTACCCGAAGAAATGCGCTCAGAATACAACTACGTCATTGATTGGCTACATGAAAAAGCATGCGCAAGAAAATCCGGAATGGGCACAAGACTTCCGTGGGACAAAGAATGGATAATCGAATCCCTTTCAGACTCAACAATCTACATGGCATACTACACAATTGTTAGGCATATCAAAGAACACAAAATCCAAGCAGAACAATTAACAGAAGAAGTCTTCGACTACATCTTCCTCGGAAAAGGCAACCCAGCAACAATCGCCAAAAAAGCCAAAGTAGACACAAAAATACTGGAAGCAATGCACAACGAATTCTCATACTTCTACCCACTTGACAGCCGGCACTCAGCCCACGAACTAATCCCAAACCACCTAACATTCATGATATTCAACCACACAGCCATATTCCCAGAAAACCACTGGCCACGCCAAATCGTAACCAACGGACACGTCCTGATGGAAGGCGCAAAAATGAGCAAATCCTTCGGAAACATAATCCCGCTGCGAGAAGGCTTAGCCAAATTTGGCGCAGACCCAATAAGACTCAGCGTTTTAACAACAGCCGAATTATTGCAAGACGCCGATTTCAGCCCCTCAGTAGCCAAATCAATGCGCGAAAGACTGGAACGCCTCTACAAATTTGTCGCCGAATTCACAAAGAAAAAACGCACAAAAAAGACACCAAAAAAACTTTCTCCAATAGACAAGTGGATGCTCAGCCGACTGCAAGAACACATAAGAAAGGCAACCGAAGCCATGAACAAATTAGCAGTGCGCAAAGCCATACACACAGCAATATACGAGTTAGACCAAGACTTCCAATGGTACCAAAAACGAACCGCAAAACAAAAAGAAAACAGCGTTAAAGCATACGTAACTGGTGAAGTTTTAGACACCCAAATTCGGATGCTAGCCCCAATAGCGCCTCACATGTGCGAAGAACTATGGGAAATGATGGGCAAGAGAAACTTTGTGTCAACAAGTTCATGGCCGACACCAGACGAAACAAAAGTGGACATCATAGCTGAGGAAAACGAAGCTCTAATAATGAACGTGCTCGAAGACACGGCGAACATCATAAAAGCGACGGGAATAAAACCTAAGAAAATATGCTACTATACTGCTGCATCGTGGAAATGGAAAGCCTACTCTAAAGCTCTCGAAGAGTCAGTTTCAGGAAAGATTCAGCAAAGAGATTTGATGAAAGAATTGATGGCAAACCCTGATTTAAGAACTAAAGCTGAAAAACTGGCGAAATTTGTTAACCAAATCCTAGAAGAAGTCAACCACATGCCAGAAGAAAGAAAGAAAAAACTAACGCAAATTGGAATCATAAACGAGAGCCAAACCTTAAAAGAAGCCGAAAACTTCTTTAAAAAAGAACTTAACGCCGAAATAGACATTTATGACGAAGAATCCGCAGAGCGCTACGACCCAAAAGGCAGAGCGCAATTGGCAAAACCGTACCGCCCAGCCATTTACATAGAATAAAATATATCACGGCAACACTCCTTTTCTTATACATACAAAACTCAAAGGGCCCGTGGCGCAGCATGGACACCAAACAAGCCAAAAAGCGCGTCAGCCTTCTAAGACTGAGCACCGAAGAAAGCTGAACGTCCTGGGTTCAAATCCCAGCGGGCCCGCCAAAACTTTATTCCATAAAAAGAGTTTCTTATTTTGCCTTTTGAATCGAGACGGAAAACAGCGCACTTGTTACCAGCCATGCTTAATCGTTAAAGGAGGGTTGTTTTTCTTTTCATGTTTTGCAGCGCTCTTAAACTTATGAATTTTAACGACGTTATCTTCAAGCGCAAGAACAATTTATCCTTAAATCAAGGAGATTCTATATTCAAGAAGGAGCTCTAAATGTTCACCAGTGAAAATCTATTCAAAGCCAAGATTGTACAACTGATTCTTATGAAAGAACCCATAGAAGCCATAGAAGCGCTTAGTCATCACTATTGCGTTGATGTTCCGCATTTAAAAGTTGGAATGCCGAAAAAGTACAGTAAGAAAGTTGGGTGTTATGTTGCCAAAACCAAAACCATCCACGTTATGAACCAAGAAAAACTTGAGGAGCCGTTCGTGATTCTGCATGAGTTTTATCATCACCTTCGAACTCGAGACGGAGAACATAGAGGAACAGAGAAGCATGCAGACAAGTTTGCGGAAGAATTTATTGAAGCTTTCAAAATTTATCACAGGTATTCTTTTTATGTCTCTTACAATTACAAGAACCAAACTACGTGATGAAGTATTGTGGAATTCAAACAAAAATTGTCGCTGTCACCTTAAATGTGAATTACAATCTCTCCCTGCCTCTTCGTTTTGCGAACGGAAATTTTAAATTGGTAAGGCAATAATAAATGGTAAGCACTTGGGTATTTGAGTTATCCTTGTATAAGGGGGAAAATTATGAGCACACATGCAGACGAATTAAAACTTCGCTTAATGACTATCGAGTTGCTTAGAACTGCAAAGTACAAGAGAAACATTACGTATCGCGAATTAGCTTCTAAAACAGGTTTACCCGTGACAGTTTTGAGCAGATACGCCAAAGGTCATGTTTTGCCTAATACAGCCAGAGCGAAGCAACTTTGGAAAGTACTGTCAAAGCTTGTTGGATTAGAGGTAGAGCTTCGCAGCAGAATAAAGTTTGATGAAGACGGATATTTTGACAATACCGATATTATAGGTGATTTTAACATTATTCAACAAGCAGCTAACCATGCGCTTGCCATTTTCGCAGGAAAACGCGTGACAAAAGTTTTGACGGCGGCTGTTGATGGAATACCGTTGGCAACTATGGTTGCAAACGCGTTGGGCGTCAATCTGATACTTGCAAAGAGAAACAAGGAAGTTGGAGTTAAGGCTTTTTTGGAAGAAACTTACGTGCTTGGCAAGGATTCGGGCGTGACTATGACGCTTTACATTCCAAAGGAGGCTATCAAAAAACGGGACAGCGTCTTAATCGTTGATGACATGATTAAGACTGGAGAAACACAAGCGGCACTGGTGAATCTTGTTCGAAAAGCGAAAGCTGAAATTTCCGGTGTTTTCTCGCTCATAGCTGTTGGAGAAGAATGGAAAAAGAAACTGAAATTGACTGGCGAATGCCCAATAGAAGTCATAACCTATGTTAAAGCGCCCTATGAGTCAAGCACTCGCCCCTAACTAAACACGCGTTGCATTTTCCTTTTCTGCAATAGTCTTTGCCTAGCCTAAGCAATGCTGTTTCAAAATTAATGAAAGATTTTCCTGCAATCTTATTCTGACGCCAAAACGTTTTTAGCTGTTTTATCGCGTCTCTGGCTGTTGCTCCTTTTCTTACTATTCCAAGGTTTTCCGCTGCGAGGACTACTAAGCTTGTTGGATTTGGGTCAGCTTTTTCCCAAACATCGCGTAATTCTCTTAAGAAGATGCTTACTGTTACGTCGCCAATGCCTTTTCCCAACTTCTTCAATCGTTTTTCCAAATCATGTGAGTCAGAAGCCTTGTTGTGTATAGTTGTCAGGCGCCCATCATATTTTTCAACGAGGTTCTGCATAACTTCCAAAAATTTGTCTGCGGTTTTGAAATCGTAGCGTGTATAGCTGCCTTCGTCTAGGATTTTGACTAGACCATTCCAACCAGTTTCTAGAATTCGCTTCGGCGTTAAAACATCATGTTTTTGGAAGCATTCGAAGGTTTTAATGGCTGAATTTTCTGTTATGGGTGCTCCGAAAAGCATGGTCGCCAAAAACCACTTGAAAACTTCTTCCTCTTTCCCATCTGAGAGGTTTATATTTAATAGTTCAGAGTATTTCGTTCCGAGGTTTTCAACGAGAGCTTCAAGTTTTTCACGATTCATAAACACTATTCACTTATCTAACAAATTTTATACAGCCTGCTACATAAACGGTTTACTGGGGGTTTGCTGCAACAATGAGGCGAACAATAGAGTGGCGCAACGGAACAGTTGCCACAATAGACCAAACAAAGCTTCCGCACGAAACAGTAGTTCTTGAAATGAGAAGTTGCAATGAGGTTGCTGATGCGATAAAAACCATGAAAATAAGAGGCGCACCACTATTAGGAGTAGCCGCAGCCTTTGCTTTGGCTTTAACTGCCTATAATTCCAAAGCAAAGTCCAAAGAAGAGTTAATCAAAGAGTTGGAGAAATCAGCAGAAACCCTAAAGAGAACACGACCAACGGCTGTCAACCTCTTCTGGGCAATGGACAGAATACTCGCCAAATCAAAAAATTTCTTTGGGGATACTAAAGAGTTGATTGCTTTTGTTGTTGATGAAGCACAGAAAATAGCTGATGAAGATGCCGCGGCAAACCGTTTGATTGGCAAGTACGGAGCTGAGCTTATACATGATGGCGATGTTATTCTTACGCACTGCAACGCTGGCGCTTTAGCTACAGTTGAATATGGCACAGCTTTGGGCGTCATAAGAGCTGCCTGGGAGCAGGGGAAAAAGATTAAGGTCATTGCCACTGAAACTCGTCCGAAACTGCAAGGCGCGAGATTAACAACGTATGAGCTCAAAAAGGAAGGTATTCCTGTCACTTTGATTACTGATGGTATGGTTGGTTATGTTATGTATAAACGGTTGGTTAGCATGGTTGTTGTTGGAGCGGATAGAATAGTTACTGATGCAGTCATTAACAAGATTGGAACATTCACAATCGCTGTTTTAGCCAAAGAACACAACATACCCTTCTATGTTGCCGCTCCAAAATCCACCTTCGACTTTTCACGCAAATCGGATGAAGTTGTCATTGAAGAAAGGAAACCAGAAGAAGTCACACATGCAGGCTCATATAGAATCGCTCCTGAAGGAATAAACGTTCTTAATCCAGCATTCGACATAACCCCATTTGATTATGTTACAGCAATAGTTTGCGAAGACGGCGTGTGGCACAAAAAAGATTTTGGCAAATTCAAAGCCAACTTCTATAAGTAAAAAATGTAGCTTATGCTGGTTGATGATCCACATGAACAAAAAAGAAGAGAAAGAACCTAGCCGTTCTGAATTCAAAGTCAAAGGTACATTAGTGGAAAAAGGAGTTAAAATTTCTAAAAAACAGAACATGAATGAACTCTCTTCTAGAGGGTATGGTGTTAAAGAAAACGATGAACTTCTACTGACTTTTTGTGAAGCGCTTTATCTTTTGGATAAGGGTTGGTTGGAAATTGAGACGAAAAAGGGCGAGAAGGTAGATTTCCAGCAACTCCTACGATGTTACGAGAGCATGGATGAGAACGCTTGGGTTAAGTATTTAGCTTATCGGGATTTGCGAAGCCGCGGATACACCGTTAGAGAAGGCTTCGGCTTAGGCGTTGACTTTCGTGTTTATGAAAAAGGCGAATATGGCAAGGACACGGCTAAATATCTCATCTTGAGCATTCAGGAAGGCAAACCAATTCCGATTGAAGATTTGACACGCATAATGATGCAGTGCCAAAGCCTCAAGAAAGAACTAGTTTTAGCCGTGATGAATCGCAGAGGAGAAATAGTTTACTATTCGGTTTCGCAATTAACCTTAAAATAACGGAGAAATCGTTTATGCCGGCTTTCAAGACTGTTCGTGGAATGCGGGATTTTCTGCCAGAAGAAGCGAATATGCTTAAGTTTATTGAGAATAAAGCCAGAAGAGTAGCTGAACTTTACGGATACAAAGAAGTTGTAACACCTGTGGTGGAATCATACGAGCTTCTTGCCGCGAAAGCCGGCGAAGAAGTTCGTTCGCGAATGTTTGTTTTCAAGGATTTAGGTGGACGAGACATCGCCTTGCGTCCAGAGTTTACGGCTTCTGTTGCTAGACTTGTGGCGACAACTTTGAGAACTGAGCCTAAACCGCTTAGACTTTTCAGTTTTGGCACTGTTTATCGTTATGATGAACCGCAGAAGGGACGTTATAGAGAGTTTTGGCAATCGAACTATGAGTTAATGGGTTCAAACAAGCCGGAGGGAGATGCAGAAATACTGATGTTGACTGACAGTCTCATGGAAGCTTCTGGATTGAAGAAGTATGTTTTCAAAGTTGGACATGTAGGAGTTTTGAGAGGAATTTTTGTTCAAGAAGGATTGGAAGACACTGTGCAAAATGTGGTTATGCAGCGGATGGATAAGAAAGAGTATGAAGTCGCGCTCAAAATGGTCAGAGACGCTGGAGTTTCCGAAAATTGTGTTAACATTCTTCAGAAACTCGTTAAAATCAAGGGTAGCGAAATTTTTGAGATTGTGGAAAAAATGAAGACGGTTGTTAAGGGATATGATAAAGCCGTTTCTGCGGTGGAGAACCTCAATGCAATTCTAAAGCTCATAGTAGAAAGCGGATGCAAAATGGATGTTGTTGTTGACGCGGGATTTGCAAGGGGTCTTGAGTATTACACTGGAATGATTTTTGAAGTGTATGTGCCGGAGTTCGACATAGCCTTAGGTGGCGGTGGAAGATACGACCAGCTTATCGAGTTGTTTGGGGGAGAACCTACACCAGCCGTTGGCGTTGCTCATGGAATAGATAGGATAATGTTGGCATTGCAAATGCAGAAGGCTGAAATAGAAACTAGAGAGAAATCTGTCATGGTTATTCCTATTAAGGAAGAGTTGAAAGGGGAAGCCTTGAAAGTTTCAAGACTGCTCAGAGAAGCAGATATCCCAGCAGAAGTTGAGGTTATGGGAAGAAAAGTAACCGCAGCCTTAGAAGACGCGAACAGAAGAAGAATGAGTTACGCAATAATTGTTGGAGAGAAGGAACTGAAAGAAAATGCGGTTGCCATTCGAAACTTAGCCAAGAGAGAACAAAAAATTGTGAAAATTGAAAAGTTAGTGGAAACAATAAAAGGGCAAAATGTTTAGGTTTAACGCGTTTCTCTCCTTAGAAAGTCTCCTACGTCTAAAATGTTCTTCACAGCAACTTTGCATTTTTCCTCATCTAGATTGCAGAGTATTTTGCCGAAGCCTAAACATTCGCTACACTGATTAATGATTAAAGCATAATCGCCTCTTCTTTTTGAGCCGACTATTTGAATTATCCCTCTTTTAAACACGTCTCTTCCGCAAACAAAAAGCCACTCTGTTTTCTCATTAACAATTATTTTGTTTGCTTTTTCTTTAGCAATCATTCTCAGTAAAATAAAACTTGGAAAGAATTTGTCATCCCTAGTTTTTCCAAGATAAGCCCCAGCATAAAAGAAGTCTTTGTTAATTGCTCTTTTCAAATTCTCGTTGACGAGGAAATAGCGGTTCTCTTTCTTTACTATTAAATTTTCGTCTAATTTAATACTCGCATCAAAGCGACTTGCAAAATCCTTTATCGGCTTCACAGTTTATTCACGCCTTTTTCAGTTTGCAGACGAAAAATCCCTGCGTTTGCCCGGGCCATATTCTCTTGCAGTTTCGTATAGAATTGTCTAGTTGTTTATCGAAAATGTTGGTTGGTGCTTCTTCGCCGTAGCAGTTAATTTTTTCGGTTTGAAGGTTTAGCGTCTCTATCGCCCAGTTGATGTTTAGTTCGTTTTCTTCTGGTTCCAGCGAGCATGTCGCATAAACCAGTTCGCCATTATTTTTAAGTAGCTTAGCTGTTTCGGCTAATATTTCTCTTTGACGCTTAGCGTTTCTCTCCACATCTTTGATTGTTCTTCGTCTGAACCATTCCTTGTCAGCGGCGAAGTTGCCTGAGCATGGCATATCCAAGAGTATTCTGTCAAATTTCATGTTAAGCTTTGAGGCTTGTCTTGAATCCATCTTATAGACAACAGTGTTGTGCACCTTGCATCTTTCCAGATGGTTAGATAAAGCTGTTAATCTACGTTTGTCCACATCCAAAGCGACTATTACGCCGGTGTTACGCATCATATCAGCTAGTTGAACAGTTTTTCCGCCTGGAGCCGCACAAGCGTCCAAAACCATTTTATTTTTCAAATCTGTGAATAACGTGGCTGGAATTTGGGCTGCCGCTTCTTGAATTGAATACAAGCCTAAAAGGTATTCTGGCGTTGCCCCAACTGAAAATTTTGATTTGTAAATCCAATAGCCACCTTTAAGAAAGGGAATCTTTTCAAGCTCTATCCCAGATGCTTGCATTCTTTTAACAAACTCCTCTTCTGCAATATTCATATTATTTATTCTAATTGCTTGCTTAAGCTCAATATCCTTAAATTTCCAGCCAAGTTTTTCATAGCGATTAACAAAAAATTCCTTGCCCGACATTATCCCATAAATAAGACAGGTTCTCATAAAAACTTGATGTTCCACAGTTGCGTACTTTAGTTTGGCAAATTTTAAATGGAGAAGTCTTTCACACTAAATAAACGTGATTTCATGGACGACAAGTACGCCTTTGTCATGATGATTAAGGACAAATGGTGGCGCGAGTTTCTCCGCCTTCGGCATAAAGGAAAGCAAGTGCAATCGTACGTGCAGAATGGCTGGGCGCCTCCCAAAAATACATCACTACTGTTTTTTTATGTATCCAAACCTGTCGGCGAAATTGCAGGGCATGCGGAGTTTATTGAGCGCAAAACCGGAGATGCTGAGAGCTTATGGAAGGAGCACGGTAGCGAGTCGGTTCTGCAAACTAAGGAGAAATATGAAGAGTTCACCCGGGATATGCAGAGAGTTTCTTTCATCAGGTTCAAAAACTTGCAAGCATCTGCCAAACCAATACCGCTCAACAACTTTCTTATGCTTCTTGGCGTGAAGAGACTTGCAAGAGGAGGCTTCTACGTAGACAAGGAAACTGCGGAAAGGATGATTGCGTTAATGGAATGAGGAATAAAACAGAATCTTTGAAGTGTACAAGTTTTAACAGAAGTTGTGCATTACGACAAAAAGTTAATAGGTTGCCGTTTTATCTTCCATGTAGCCTATTCAAAATCTCCAAGAGTGAAAAATATAATGTTTCAGAAAATGCTAACAGAAGAAGCTTGCATTCAAGAACAATCAGTTAGTGTAAGGAAGGTTTAGTTATGGGACGCTATAGGCAAATTGAAGAAATCGTTAAACTCATGAACGACCGCGAAATGGTGAGAAACACAAGCATAATCGCTCACGTAGACCATGGAAAAACTACGCTTTCAGACAGCCTATTAGCTGCAGCAGGCATAATAAGCGAACAAACCGCCGGTCAAAAACTGTTTCTCGACTCATGGGAACTTGAACAGAAAAGACAAATGACCGTCTTCGCCTCAAACATTAGCTTGACTCACACCTACAAAGGAAAAGAGTACCTCATAAATCTCATAGACACCCCCGGACACATAGACTTCAGTGGAGCAGTAACCAGAAGCCTTCGTGCAGTAGACGGTGCATTAGTGGTTGTTGACGCTGTAGAAGGCCCCATGACTCAGACAGAAACCGTTTTGATGCAAGCATTACGTGAAAGAGTCAAGCCAATCCTTTTCATTAACAAGGTTGACCGCCTCATAAAGGAGATAAAGCTAACTCCGGAAGAAATACAACGCAAATTTGCAAAAATCATCGCCAGAATAAACAATCTCATAGAAAAGTACGCTCCGTCTGAGCATAAAAAAGATTGGCAAGTCAACGTTGAAGAAGGGCGCGTAGCATTCGGTTCAGCCCTTCACAAATGGGGATTAAACTTACCTCACATGAAAGCGAAGGGCGTCTCATTTAAAGACATAATTGACGCTTACACTGGAGAACCAGAAGATATTGCAAGAAAAGTTGACGCTTTAAGCAAAAAGGCACCATTGTATGAGCCTATATTAGACATGTTCTGCGAACACTTGCCCAATCCATTACAAGCACAACCATACAGACAAAGCCAAATTTGGCCAGGCGACCCAACCAGTCCAGTAGGCAAGGGCATGGCGAAAGTTGACCCAAACGGACCGCTTCTCATGTGCATAACAACAATCGAAGTTGACCCTCACAGTGGAGTCGTCGCCATCGGACGTGTTTTCAGCGGAACAGTTGAAAAGGGAAAAGTGGTTAATCTCGTAACCAGCCGACAGAAAGGCACAATTCAGCAGGTTTATATGAGCATGGCTGCTGACAGAGTCATAGTAGACAAAGTTCCAGCAGGAAACATCGCCGCGCTTTCTGGGTTGCCATCGGTTCACGTGGGTGAGACAGTCGCAGAAGAAGGTGTGGAAACGCATCCGTTTGAAGGATTAAAATATGTTTCTGACCCCGTGGTAACGGTTGCAGTTGAGCCAGAAGACGTCAAGGACTTGCCGCTTTTTGACAAAGTAATTCACAAACTAACACTGGAAGACCCGAACTTGCATTTCATAATAAACAAGGAAAGCGGAGAATATCTACTAAGCGGCATGGGCGAATTACACCTTGAAGTTACAGCTTACCGAATGCAAGAAGCAGGCTTAAAAGTAAAGATTAGCAAGCCAATCGTGATTTATCGTGAAACAATCAGCCACGACTATAAAGGACCGCCGATTATGGGTAAAAGCCCCAACAAACACAGCAAGCTGTGGGTAACGTTGGAAAAGTTGCCTGAAGAAGTAATCGAAGCCATCAGAGCTGAAAAGATTTCAGAGATGCAAACACGTGATGAGAGACAGAAAATTCTGAAACAGTTTGGCTGGTCAACAGAGGATGCACGCAACGTTATCGCCATTGAAGGAACAAACATTCTCGTAAACAGAATTAAGGGAAGACAATACGTTGAAGAAGTCATAGACCATGTAAAATCGGGCTTCAGAGAAGCAGTGCACACTTCTGTTTTAGCAAAAGAGCCAGCTTATGGTCTGAAAGTAAATTTAGAGGACATCATGGTTCACGAAGACCCGGTGCACCGCGGACCCGCACAGATACTTCCAATGACTTGGCGTCCAATCTGGTGCTGCTTTCTACTGAGCGATCCGAAACTTCTGGAGCCTTTACTGAGTTTTGAGTGCAAAGTGCCAAATGACTTTGTAAGCTCAGTCATCGCGATAGTGCAGAAGCGCCGCGGAAAAATCTTGGACATGGTAAACGAAGAGGACATGGTTGTTGTTAAGGCTGAAATGCCTGTGGCTGAATCCTTCGGAATTGCAGACGAGTTGCGTTCGTCAACGCAGGGAAGAGCTTTTTGGGCGACGCAGTTTAGCCGTTGGGCTCCCGTTCCAGAGTCAATGCAAGCTGAAATAATTGCGCAAATACGCAAACGTAGAGGCTTGAGTCCAACACCGCCAGACGCAAGAGAGTTCTACGAGGAAGCATAGTCAACAACCCTTGCTTTTCTAACTTTCAATCATTAATATTCTAATTCGCTGGCTATAGAAAGATTAAATCTCAGCAAAAATATAATGCTCTAACATTGGGGTTGATATTGGAAAGTGTTTGATTCAACTATCTACTTATTGAGTCTTGTTATTGCTTTGGTTGCTGGGCTTTGTTCGGGCTACTTTTTACGGAATAGAAAACGCGTCAACTTTGGCAAGTTCACCTTTGGAGTTATTTGTATATTGATATTTTCGCTCGGTTTCAGCATAGGCTCAAACAATGCCTTACTAAACTCTTTACCCCACATTGGACTCAATGCGACTGTAATTTTACTGTTTGTCTTGGCATTTAGCGTACTACTTGTGAAAGTTGTTAAGAAAGTGGTGAAAATTGAATGATAAAGTATATTGTCGTCGCACTGTTGGTTGGAGGCGTTGCCGGTTATGTGAACAGTAATTATGGAAGCATCATGTTGGGCAACTTTGTATCCGATTATCTATTCAATGCGTCGCTTCTTCTTTTGCTTTTCATAATGGGTGTCGCTTTTGGAATGGACAAAGAATCCATTGCCAAGATGAAGCGTGCAGGCTTCAGAATTTTGCTTTTCCCCTTTGCAGTTGCTCTGGGTAGCATTTTAGGCGGGGTGGTCAGCGGATTAATCCTCGGCATTAACATTACAGCATCTATGGCTGTTAGCGCGGGTTATGGTTGGTATACATTGGCTGGACCCTTAACTAATCAGTTGTTCGGGGCTGAATGGGGTGCTTTAGGCTTCACAGTGAACTTCTTAAGAGAACTATTCACAATAATGACAATTTCGTTGATAGTTAGAGTTGACAAATACGCGCCTATAGCGTTGGGTGGAGCAACAACCATGGACACAACGCTGCCGATAATCGTGCGTTACTGCGGGTCAGACACGTTGATAACCTCGTTTTCAAGCGGCTTCGTGTTAAGCATAATAGCACCGTTCACAATAACAGCAATTGCGGCATTGCCTCACTGAAAGTCTAGTTTTGGAAAATGCTAAATGCTGTTGGGCGAATAATCTAATCCTTGTCGAAGGTTTGCACATGCCACACAACGAAGTCCGCAAGGATTACTTACTAGACCGTTGGGTTGTCATAGCCACCGAACGCAGCCGCAGACCCACAGATTTCGCCAAAAGAGATAGAGAACAAGCCAAAACCACAGTTTGCCCAATGTGTCCAGGCAACGAGCACATGACACCACCAGCAGTTCTTGTCTACCTAAAAAAGGGCAATGGCATCAGAAAAGACAGAGACAAGAATGGATTTCGACATAAGAACTGGCTTGTTCGTTGCGTTCCGAACCTTTACCCAGCATTTTCTCCTCCAGAAAAGGAAAATAGCAAGAAGAGCACTTTGAGAAGAAACGATTTGGCTGCAGCTATTGGACATCATGAGGTTATTATCGAATCACCGAATCATAATGAACATCCAGCTGTTGCAAAAATCCCCCAGTTAATCCATGTAATTAATGCCTACATTGACAGGCTTCACGCGCTGTCTGTAAAAAAATACGTGAAATACGTCTCAATATTCCGCAACCACGGCTTAGAAGCAGGAGCCTCGCTTTCACATGCGCACAGTCAAATAATCGCCACGCCTTTTGTTCCAAAAACCGTTGAAGAAGAGCTAAGAGCCAGCAAGAAATTTTGGAAACAAAACGGAAAATGCATTTTCTGCAGTATAATAGAAAAGGAGATCGATGGACCGAGGCTTATTCTCGAAAACTCGCACTTTGTGGTCTTCGCACCTTACGCAAGCGTTAACCCCATGGAGTTCTGGATCATTCCTAAAAAACATGAAGCCACATTGCTCGGCATGCCGCGGATTGAAGTTAAAACTTTTGCTGAAACATTAAAAACATGCCTTAAAGGATTAAAAGAGCTAATTAACGACCCACCCTACAATTACGGTTTCCACTTAGCCGCCAGCAAAGCTGCTCGCAACTATTACCATTGGCATCTGGAGGTTTATCCGAAACTGGCAATTTGGGCGGGGTTCGAAAAAAGCACAGGCATATACATAAACACGGTCACGCCTGAAACAGCCGCCGAAAGCCTCAGAAAAACAATTTCAGCTTGATTTTTGTAAAACTTGCTTTTCATATTTCGGTCTTACTTGCATGACATCTTCAACGTAGGCTCTTAATGGTTCAGCCACGCTCCATGCTTGAGCAATGCATCCTCTGGGAGTATGTGGTGGTTCTCCGTCGAAAATTTCGTTTATCGTGCCCAGTCCAGCCTTTAAAACTTGTTCAGTAAACAATGGTAAGATGAAATTTTTCAAGGCATATTCATGTCTATATTCAACGTAGCCTTTAGTTTTCAAAAATGCCGTCACGAAAGTCCCAAGCAGCCAAGGCCAAACTGTGCCATTATGGTAGGCTCTGTCTCTGCTATTTCTGTCTCCAGCATAAACGCCGACATATCTCGGGTCGCTTCTTGCAAGAGTTCGTAATCCATAAGGCGTTAAAAGTTCGCGATGGATAGCATCAACTATTTTTTCATTTTTCATTTTATCTAGCATGGTGAAATCTAGAGAAACGGCAATTATTTGATTAGGTCTTAAGGAATCATCACGGGTGTTTTCGTTCACAACATCGAAGAGACAGCTTTTTTCAGAATCCCAGAATTTTTCGGCAAAACTTTTCTTTGCTTTTTCAGCCATTTGCAAATATTTTTCTGCTTCGCTTCCTTCTTTAAACTTGCTTGCCAACAATTCCATAGTTTTAAGGGCATTGTACCATAATGCTTGGACCTCAACGGCTTTTCCAACTCTCGGAGTTAATGGCTGACCATTTATTGCTACGTCCATCCATGTTAATTGTGGACCATGGGAAAGCAAGCCGTCATTGGCCACATGTATTTCAAAAGCTGTTCCCTTAAAATGACTTTCTACAATGTTTTTTAGTGTTTCCCAAAGTTGGTCTTGGACAAATCTGAAATCCTCTGTATATTTTAGGTATTGCAGTATCGCATTTACAAACCACAATGTCGCATCAACAGTGTTATAGGCTGGCGGTTCTGTTTGCTCTGGAAGACAATTAGGAATCAGACCTTGTTTACAGTAATTTTTGAATGTTAAGAAAACTTTCTTTGCATCTTCAAATCTTCCAGTCACAAGCAACAAACCAGGCAGAGAAACAAACGTGTCTCTTCCCCAAGCTCCAAACCATGGATAACCCGCAATTATGGATCGTTGCTTATCATCTGTTCCTTTAACTAAGAAGGCGTCAGTTGCTAAGATAATCCAATCTAACCAATCGCCTCTAGAAATGCCTTCATAGTTCTCGTAAAACCTTGTCAAATAAGCCTCATGGCGTGCCATTTCCTGTTCACTTAGCATTTCTGCATCATACGTGGTCAAGGGCATCTCAGCCAGAATTTTTTGTGCAACATCTTCACTTTTGTCTGCGACGGCAATTATCGCAAAATCTTCACTTTTGTTTGCTTTCGCATCTACTTCAAAATAGCCGGGTTGATAACAGTCGTCTAGGCAGCTTTCTCCACGCGCCGCTTCTTCGCGGTAGTGTAGTTTTTCAATCCATCTGCCAGCGTTATGGTAGTGACCGTTTGTGGCTTTCATTACCAGCACAGATTTTGGAATGTCAAAGTGCATGTTTACTTCTTTGTTTTCATGTTTTGTAGCAAATTCCCATGATATTTTCCATCTGTCCGTGACCGAGTGAATATGCCTCCAGTTTATTAAGGGAAAAATGCGGATTTTAATGTCGGAAGTGTTCTTGTTCAAAATTTTGTAAATTGCTATCGTGGCGTTTTTTGCGTAAGGCATGAAAATAGTTTTTTGAATTTCCACGTTTTGCACTGAATAGAAATATTTTGGGAAAGGCATGATTGAAAATTCTTTTAAGAACGTGTGTCCTTGCGGAAAAATGCCATTTGGGAACTCATTGACGTAAAGAGGATATGTACTATTTCCTATGCTTACTTCTTCGTCCAACTTTGCCAAGCATATTCTGCGGTCTCCGGGTGGATTAAAAGCAGCTACAAGCAACCCGTGATATTTTCGCATATTTAATCCTAAAACTGTAGAAGAAGCGTAGCCGCCTAAGCCGTTCGTTATAATCCACTCTTTCGAGACCGCGTCATCGAAGCGAGAAAGCATTTCACGATTAAGGCTTATAGCTGGCAACCTCATTTATGGCATCAACTTTGCAATATTCTTCTCTCTTGATACACCAAAAAAGTTTGCGACTGGATTACATTTTGACCTAAAAAGTAAGGCATGCGGTTTTTTCAGCTTATACTCTGTCAATGTTTCAGCGTAACCCATGCCCTTCGCAAAAACCACATCAACGCTATTGTAAACTTCAAGAAACTCTGTAGAAACTTCCTTAACCGCCAACCCAACAGCATCCGTACCCGTGGTTATTATTTTATCAGCGATTTTGTTCATTCCAGAAACTTCCGCATCTACCAAAGTTGCGTCATTAATTACCGGTCCACCTTTCACGGCTACAATCACGGTTAAGCCCATGTTTTTAAGTTGTTCAACAAGCAAAGTGTCAAAGACGATTTCTCCAGCATTATCAGTCAAGAAAAGGACTCTGTGCGCTCCTTTGGTTATCTCGTAAATTTGGATAGTGTCATCTATTGCTAAATCTTTGGCTGCTTCACGAAAGTTCTTTCTCAAAATACTATAGGTGAACTTGTGTCCGGGGATGTCAAACTCCATTATGTTGCCAACAATCGCACAGAGACATGCCCTTTTAAATCGGTCTTGCTGTGTGTAGCCTTCTTCAACCATTTTTCTTGCATATAGCAGAAGTTTTAGCGCTTTTTCGTTGCTTATCCTTTTACTTCTCATGTAAGGGTCGCTGTTGCCGGTCACTCTTTTTATTATGCGGTCTCTTTTCGTTCCCAAATCTGCTGGAACAGCAGTTGGTCTAAACTC
This sequence comes from Candidatus Bathyarchaeota archaeon, assembly GCA_023512225.1. Taxonomy (GTDB): domain Archaea; phylum Thermoproteota; class Bathyarchaeia; order Bathyarchaeales; family Bathycorpusculaceae; genus DSLH01. The sequence continues at coordinate 15,864 of JAIMAA010000006.1, read as the reverse complement.
TTTATGGAGCAATCGTATAATTTCATTCATTGCTCTAAAACGTAATGCGGGGTTTGTAGTGGCTTCTATAGCTTCTGCTGCTCCTCTACTAAGTATGCAAGCTGCACATTCCGCTTCAACCTTCAAATTTTCTGCACGCCTATTTTTTTGCTGCTTCTGCAAATTCCCGCAGAACAGTATAGGGGTCTTTTGCTTTCACTATGCCACTTGCCACCAATACGCCCTGAGTGCCAAGCTTCAACGCCGCCTTAACATCTTCTCCACGAGTTATTCCAGCACCACAAAGTATCGTTACTTCGGAGTTGACTTCTCTAACAAGCCGGACAGTACCTGTAACCACTTCTGGCTTAGCCTTCGAAACAGGAATTCCCGTGCCTATAAGCTCTGGAGGCTCAACAGCTATTATGTCCGGCTTAAGGGTTGCCACCGCCGCGCTTACGTTGGGGTCATTAGCGCAGACGATTGAAAGTAATTCTTGCTCACGCGTTATCGCGATTGTTTCATTGATGTCTGAAAGCTTAAGCTGCCTCTCAGAATGGTTAATTAACGTTCCAACGGCTCCAGCTTCCTTAACAGATTCAGCAAGCACATGCCCCGTGAAACTACCAGGCTTTATAGGGTCTATGTGTTGAGCAAAAACTGGAATCTTCACAGCTTTCGCGACTGCAGCGATGTCTGCAAATTGAGGAGCCACGCCAACATAAACAGATGTTTCATCATTCACTCTTTCCGCTTTTTTTGCAAGCTCAACTGCATTTCGTCCTGTTGCTTCCGAGTATGTCTTGAAGTTAACGATTATCATTGGTGTTTTGAATTTCTTTGGCAAGAGTAACTCACCTATTTTAGGTTAACTTTAACTGTTAATATTATTTTGGAATAAAAAAATGAGTTGTGGATGTGCCGCAGATATCTCGCACCTAAGGGTTAAAAGCGGTTTTTTTAGGCACGAAAACAGCAGCAGCGATTGTTGTGGTCCATAAGCCGCCCTTGTCTCCAGTTGCAGATTGCGTTATATTCGTTGTTTTGATTATCATTCCGGTGGTTTTGAAAAGCTGTTTCCTTTCGTCCCAAGCAGTTTCTGGGTCAAACTGAATTCCCATGGTTGTAGCAAGCATTGTCGCCGCTAAATCTTCCGCGTAATCTCCTGCTTTGTCGTCTGGCTGTCCATAGGAATGATGTTCAGAAAGGTAGCCGTAATTGTGTTTGCCCGAGGGAATTGCAACACCTATTGATGAAGCTATCAGCCTGTGAGGCTCATTAGTTTGGTTTCTAGCCAGAACAACGAAAGTTATTTCGCCTGGCTTTATCATTTTTAAACCGCGTTCTCTTGAGATTAACTTGCAGCCCGGCGGTATTATGCTTGAAACATTCACTATGTTGCAGTGCTGTATTCCCGCGTTTCTCAGTGCCAATTCGAAAGATTGAAGTTGCTCTTTGTGTTTTCCAACGCCTTTTGTTAGGAAGAAATATTTTGGAATCATTTTGCAATACATTTAGCGGATACACTTATTAGTTTTTTGTTTTTGTGATACACAAATTTTGGTTAGCGTTTGCCACAATAGGAGAAAAGAATACATGTAAACGTGCATATTTTATTTGAGGTCAGTTTGGTGTCGCATTACCGAAGCGTATTTACGGACGAAACAAAGCTTGACTTAAACTACGTACCCCATAGGCTTCCTCACAGAGACACGGAACTGCAGTTACTCATGAAGTTTTTCAGTTTTTTGCTGCAGTTTCCTGAGAAAATGGCTCAAAGGGTTATAATAACTGGCGATGTGGGCTCCGGCAAAACTGTTCTTTCTCAACGCTTCGGGACTGACATTTCTCGTGAAGCAGGCAAGCGTGGAATAAATCTCCATTATGTGCATGTTAACTGTCGTGAATACCGCGGAAGCTTGTTCCTAATATTACATCATGTGGTTTCCACTTTTCACCCAAGCTTTCCAAAACGCGGCTACTCAGCAGAAGAGCTTCTAAGTATTCTTCTGCAAATTTTGGATGAAGAAAAAGCACATGTTATTCTGACTTTAGACGAGTTTGAAAGCCTTATTGAAAGAGAAGGTTCCGATGCGGTGTATAAGCTCACGCGGTTGCAGGAAACTAGACAGAATAAGCCTCAAAGGCTTTCGCTTGTTTGCATTTTGCGAAACTTGAAAGCAATTGAGCAGTTGGATACAAGTACACGTAGCACTTTACAGTCTAACATAATCAGACTTGAAAGATACTCCAAACAGCAACTTGCAGACATCCTTAACGACCGCATTTCCCTTGCATTCAAACCGTTAGCCGTGCTAGAAGACACCGTGAGCTTAATAGCTGAACTTGCCTCTTCTGAAGGCGGAAACGCGCGTTTCGGCATTGATTTGCTCTGGAGAGCTGGAAAATATGCGGACGCGGACGGATTGGACTCTGTCACGCCTGACTGTGTTCGTAAGGCAGTCTCAAGCGTAGTTCCGGCTATGCGAAAAAGCGAATTAACCAATCTAGGTTTTCATGAAAAACTCCTTTTGCTTGGGATTGCTAGATGTTTTAAGGAGAGCCGTAAAGCTTACATTTCACTTTCTGAAGCCGAACAATTTTATGCAGTCATTTGTGAAGAATTTAATGAGAAAACGCATAGTCACACGCAGTTGTGGAAGCACCTGCAAAACCTTTCATCTTTAGGTGTGGTAAAAACGGAAGTTTCTAAAGTTGGTTCTCGCGGAAGGTCCACGCTTATTTGTTTGCCTAAAATTTCCGCGGAGGATTTAGAGAAAGAATTAAGTGCTATCATTGAAAAAGAGAGAGCGTGAACGCCTCATGGGTGTAGAGGATGTTTTTTCTTCCAGGCTTAGGATGAAGATTCTGAAGATTCTGGCGCAAGTAGGTGAACTTAACGTTTCTGAGATTGCACGTAGACTTGGCGTCAACTATAACATGACAAGTAGGCATCTGAAGGTTTTGGAAGACGAAGGTGTTATTAAGCATAAGGTGTTTGGAAGAATATGCTTGTATAGGTTTAACGAGAATTCGCCCAAGGCTAAGGCGGTGCAGAATCTTATTGAAGTTTGGGAGCATGCAAATGAATAATGGTGAAAAAGCTTGTTTAGAGAGGAATTTGAAGAAAAAATAAGAGAATTTGAAGAGGTATTGCAGAAAGTTGCTAGTGAAATAGCTAGCGGTGTCGTATCCGAGAAACTTCCTTCCTCTGAACTGCTTACGAAAACTGAACATGACATTGACCGCATGAAAGATTTGGCAACAAACAGTGAAGAAATCATGCTCGTTCTGAAACCGGAGAAGGCGCCAACAGTCAAGTCAAAGTGCAAGAATCTAACTCAAACTTTAACAACCTTCAAAGAAATTCTCCTTCAAAACACTCAAGACCCACTTGCAAACGCGCGTTTGGCTTTTGAACAATTGAGGAAGGCTTTGAGTGACGGGTCGGATTTCCTCTTTCTCATGCGCGAAGTTAGGGATAATCCTTCTCCGCTTATAGACACGATAATAACTTTCAAGAAAGCTTCTGAAACGAAAGGTTCGGTGATAAGCATACAAGCAAAAGAGGATGTTCAGCCTCTCATCAAATATGTGTTAGGGCGTCTTGACGATTTTAGAGCAGCATTAATCGCTTTGGAGAAGAAGGTTGATGAAATGAAACAGATTATGCGGGAACTCCAAGAAGAAAGCCTAAAAATCCTTTCAAGCAAACATTCTTTACAGCCTAATATAACTGAAAACAAGACAGAAAAGAAACAGCTTTCTCTTTCCAACTTTAAAACTGAACACGCATAAGGAGAAAAGACAAATGTCAATGGTTGATGTAACTAGTAAACCCGAAATCTTTCGCGAAGCCACCGCAACTGGAACTATTAAACTAAAAGCAGAAACTGTACGCTTGATTAAGAAAGGAAAGATTGCAAAAGGAGACCCGCTCTACACGGCGAAAATAGCTGGAATTTTGGCTGCCAAAAACACGAGCGCTTTGATTCCGCTTTGCCATCCGCTACCTTTAACAAACGTAGAAATTGAAACAAAAATTTTGGATGAGACTACTGTGCAGGTTACTTCCACTGTTAAGACGAAGGCTCAGACCGGTGTTGAAATGGAAGCTCTAGTCGCCGTTGCTATCAGCCTTCTGGCCATCTGGGACATGGTTAAACAATACGAGAAGGACGCGAGAGGACAGTATCCACACACGTTTATTGAAAACATTTGTGTGGTGAAAAAAGTTAAAGAAGGAGTTTCAAGTGAGCGAAAGCGCAAGAAGACACAAGGCTGAAGCGTCTAAGAAGCTGAAATTCGGCATTTTCATCTGCAGTACGTCACGCTATCAAAAACTGAAAAAGGGCGAGAAATTTGAAGATGTTTCCGGCGACCTAATTGAGTCTATGCTGAAAAGCGCGGGGCACATTGTGGTTTTTAGAAAGCTGATTCCAGACGATAAAGCTTTGATTGAAAAAGGAGTAAGGCAAGTCTTAACTTCTCCAGATGTAGACGCTGTCATATTTTGTGGCGGCACAGGTATAGCTCCTTCAGACGTTACAATTGAAACAGTCTCACCATGTTTAGAGAAAATTCTACATGGGTTTGGCGAAATCTTTAGGCTTCTAAGCTTTAAGAGAATAGGTTCAGCTGCAATTTTGTCTCGCGCAATTGCCGGAGTCGCAAAAGGTAAAGCGTTTTTCTGCATTCCCGGTTCGCCTGATGCGGTGCAGCTTTGCGTTGAAGAGCTTATTTTGCCTGAAGCGCCTCATATATTGAAGCATGCGCGCGAACGAGCTTGAGATTAGCCTCTCACAGATTTGGTTTGCTAGAAATTGTTTGCAAGGCTCTCTGGATTTCCTCTATTCTTTCATATTTTTTTCCATTGATTACGACTTTTGGCGTCTTATTTACTCCTCTTTTAATTGCCTTTAATTTGTCAGTTATACGTGAAATATCAAACACTAGTACTTTTTCGTTAGTTTCGTTAGCACCTACAATACTTGTTCTAAAACCGTGCAGTCCTTTTCGGGCAATAAGCGCCCTTTAAATTTAGATTGTGCTTCTGTTGCCCATCTAACCAGCTCTGGCGCGCAAATAACATGTTGCGACATTTCTCTGTAAAAATCCACATCCTCGTATGGTGCAAATGAATGTACGAAAACTTCTATCAATCATGATTACCAATAATTTAATTATTTGATAAATATTGAACTTTGCCGATTTGTTCTAAAATAGTAGCCAATTTTCAAGCAAGTTTTATATTGCGGAGAGGCAATCATGTCGTTAAGCATGCACGGGAATAACGATGGTACTGAAAGATGGCTTTGGTCGTCCTCTCCTTAACTTGCGTGTAGCAATTACGAGACGCTGTAATTTACGTTGCCAATACTGTCACATGGAAGGCGAAGAAAAACTTTCAGACAATGCTGAAACTGAGATGACTGTTGACGAGATGGTTCATATTGTTAGAATTGCTGTTGGACTGGGCATTTCTAGAGTAAAGCTGACAGGAGGAGAACCTCTCATGAGGAAAGATGTCGTAGAAATCGTTAAAGGCATTGCAGCTATCCCAGGCTTGGTAGACCTTTCTATGACCACTAACGGAGTTTTGCTGACTTCTTTGGCTGAGGAATTGTATGCGAATGGTTTGAAGCGTTTGAACATTAGCCTTCCAACATTGGACGAAAGAGTTTATAATAAGTTGACTGGTGGCAGGTTAGGAGATGTTTTAGAGGGTGTTAAGGCTGCTGTTGAAGCTGGTTTTTATCCAGTCAAGCTTAACATGCTTATTTTGAAAGGTGTAAACGACTATACCGTTAATGAAATGATTGAGTTTGCCAGAGAAACTGGGACAATTTTGCAGCTGATTGAGCTTGAACCAATAAATATAAGCGATGCTTATTATCATGCAAGCCACAAACCATTAGATGAGTATGAGGACATGTTAAAGCAAAAAGCGGTTAAAGTTGAAACAAGACAGTACATGCAAAGCCGTCGCATCTATCACCTTCCAGACGTGAAAGTTGAGGTCGTTCACCCGATAGAGAACACAGAGTTCTGCATGTACTGTACGCGCCTACGTGTGACAAGCGATGGAAAACTAAAACCCTGCTTAATGAGGAATGGCAATCTCGTAGACATTCTAACGCCTATGAGAAACGGAGCAAATGATGAAAAATTGGCTGAATTGTTTAAACTGGCAAACCATAGAAGAAAACCGTACAATAAGAGTTAATTTTAAACTTAAACATTTTATTCGCCGTTAGCTTTTAATTCTCAGCAAAAGGAGAAAAACATAGTGAAGATTGTAACCTACAGAGACTTAGCATCAAAAGACGGGTTCCTGCCCCTTATGGATAATGCCTTTCGGTGGCCATTCAATCCGAGAGTGTTTGAAAGTTTTGTTAAAGGTGACCCAAGGTCAAGGGATAGCCCCATCGGTTTCTGCGCAGTGGAAAATGATTTGCCGATTGGTTTCGTTGGTGTTCTGCATCTATTTACTCAAACATTAGAGGGCACAGTAGAACGAGTTGGCGGAATTTATGGAGTTGCCACCTTGCCAAGTCATGCGCGGAAAGGAGTTTCTACAGCGTTAATGAATAAAGCGCACCAGTATTTTACAGAGAAAGGTTTTCGCTTTTCTTTTTTGACGACTAGCCGAACTCTCATAGCCCACGCATTTTACGAAAAACTTGGCTACTTAGATGTTGTCCAATATCCAAGCGCCTACAAGGTAGTTGCGCATAAGAAGGGTGAACTTTCTACAAACAAAGAAATTGCAAAGTTTGATTTCGACAAAATCTTAAAAGTATACAATGAATTTTCACGGGACAAAACCGGCTTCGCAATTCGCGACAAAGAATATTTGAAAATGCTCAAGAAAGGGGAAAGAATAACCGCCAAACAATGCATAATAAGCGAAAAAGGATACGCCATATTCAGAAAAGATAAAGAAGGAGTTTGGATCAGAGAGCTAATCGCGCTGACCGTGGATGACATGGAAAGGTTGGTTAGCCAAATCGAACAGCAAGCCAGAGACGTAATCTACGATAGAATGGTGCTAAACAATGCTTTACTTAAGGTTTATGAATCACGTGGCTATATGATCAGCGGAGAAAGCCACTCTGTGCTTATGGCGAAACCTCTAACAGCAAACGCTTCAATAAAACAAGCATATGGCGATAAATTCTTCATGACATCACTAGACTGGTTCTAGCGAATCTATAGCGCAGCCAAACCTAATTCAAACTATATAAAAATGGGGCTATAACTTTTACAGCGAGCAAAACCTTAAAAGGTCGTCATTAATTCACAGCTGGATTATTTTGGCTTCACGCTTAACCGTGTCAAGCAAAGCAATCGTCGAGTTTCCAGTTAAATATCCACAAAGCTCTCCTGGATTAACAACCAATGTTTTGCCCTTTCTGTAAACTCCTGCAATGTGAGAATGCCCATGAACCACAATATCAAAACTTTCGCTATCAATTAAAGCCTTTAACAACTCTTCCTCTGTTCCATGCAACAACGCAATTTTTGCATCATCCACGATGATTTTGGCAAAGCCTCCACGAATTTCAAGAGAAGGGTTCTCACTGAATCTTTTCTTCAAAAGCTCGTGGTCGCCATCATTGTTGCCGAAAACACCTATCATTTTTGCCTTTAACTTTTTGAATTTTGGAATCACGAACGGCGCAACATAGTCTCCTGCATGAAGTACAAGGTCTACTTTTTCCTCGTTAAATTTTTCCACAGCTTTTTCAACAATCGGCAAACGGTCATGCGTGTCTGAAATTATGCCTATCAGCATCTTCTCACCTTCTTCCTTACAATTTTCATTTTTGGAAATAAAGGCTTCTCATGTTTTAATCATATAGAAGTTTGTTCTAGAGAATATTTCGATTCTCGGAATAGTTAGACCCACGAAACACCGCTTAAAATGTTCCATGACGCTTTTTCATATAGAAAACTGTTCTGAAAGAGGAATATAGAAAATGAATCCTTGGGGTTCGAACCCGTCCCAGAAAAGGAGAGATAAGCTGTACATAATTGCGGAGATTTTGGAGATAGCGAAGGATGGAACTTTGAAGACTCAAATTATGTATAGAGCGAACCTTAGCTTTACGCAGCTTAATGATTATCTTAAGTTCATGTTAAGAATTAACCTGTTAGATAAGGTTGTGGAGAATGACAAAGAAATATACAGGGCAACCGAGAAAGGCTTGGATTTCCTTCAGCGTTACCGTGAAATAACGGAATTGATTAAGGCAGAAGGCGAAAACTACAATAAAAATGGCGTCAAGATACCGCCTCCGCATTTGCTTAAAAGAAACTGAAATTGCACATAAACGCTGAAAACGTGCAAAAATTTCTACTTTGAAAAGAATAAATCTAACATAAGTTATTTTTTGAGTTTTTGCTCTTTAAGATAATTTTTGACTTTTTCTTTTAATGTTGGAAACTCGTCTAACATAGCCTTTATGACTTGCCAACGGATTTCCTCGTTCTTTGTGCTAGTGTCCATAGGTTCAATCAACCTCCAATAGTGTATAGCAATACACCATATAAACCTTTATTCTCATTAAGGAAATATCTCTCCAACAAAAAAAGAAAAAAGGGAATCATTGAATATTTACGATGTTAACTGGTTTCTTTCGCAATTTAACAGCCATCACCGCAAGGGCTATCGCAATTGTTGCCCCAATCAAGATTGCTAGGAGAGTTGGCGTTACAAGCATTGGAATCAAGGGAGCTGACGCGAGTCCTATTGTGGGGTCATGTTCCAATGTGCAGTTGCCAAAGTATGGATAACAAATGAACAATCTTAAGTGACCTCCAGCAGCGATGTATGAAGCAGTGACATTCACGTAATCAACTGTAGCGCCTGTGTCGTCTAGAAGTCTCGCCCATGGGACGAATTCAAGGAAGCCTGAAATGTTTCCTTCAACCTTTGCATATTGTACTCTTGTGCGATTTCTAAAGCTACTAGTTACGCGTACTTGTCTTTCGTATTCGTTTTGTGTTTGGTTTTCAGTAACTGGGTAGTAATCATCATTTATGCTTGCGGCTTGCATTTGAGATTTCGTTTCAACTGTTTCTTGATATTGATTTTGAACTTCGTTTTCCGCGGCGCTTATGTCTTCAAGTTTTATTGAAGCCATGTTAATCCATAAAGCTAATCCCGTTTTGTTCACTGGTATTTCAATGTCATTATTCTTGGCGAATTGGTTGATTTTGTCTATGTTCCATTCCCAGTTGCTTACAACAAAGTCAAATTTTAATTGTCCTGCAGCGACTGTATAATTGTATTCTGGATAGTCTTCGTCAGGCGTTTCCGTAGTTGTTGTGTTGTAAAATCTGCATCTTATTTGGATATTGTTTTCTGCAAACTGGAATCCAGGATGTCCATATACTTCCGTGAGGGTGAAGTTGAAGGACCAGTAAGAGGAATCTTCGTCAACCACTAGTTCTGGTGGTGCAAGGGTCCAGTTGCATGCACTGAAGGGTAGAAAGGCACGATGTAAACCAAGTAAAAGCCCGAAGAATTGGTTGACAGCCCAGTTATATCGCCAATTGCCATATCCATATCTAAAACGCAGCTTCGGCTCAATATAATCCTTCCACGCTATCGCATTTATAGTATCGTTGTCCGCATTGAACCGTCTTTGGTAATATGGCTTATCAAGCAAGAGATATTCGATTACTCCTTTGAATTTCACCACGTATATAGTGCTGTTATCGTTTGTGTACCACCATAAGAACATGGGTTTCTTACCGCTCGCTGGGAAAATGAGTGTCACCAAGGGAGTTTCGAATTTATACCATATGTTTCTCCATTGCGGATCAATTTCTACATTCACGGATGTTTCGCCATTCTCTTCAGCGTTTGCCGCTGGCATTATGATTGCAAACGTAGACAGCGATAGAAGCAATGTCAAACTCAAAGCCAATATTTGATTTCTTTCAATTTTCACGGTTTTTCACCGAAAATAATTGTGTAAAAGGGCTTATTAAGAAAATCGTTTCGAAAAAACCCGAATATTGCCATTTTAGAGTTCTAGAAAACTCGAACTTTACGAGAAACGCCCCAGTATGAATAGTACTGCCATGTTCAAGTACATGGCTGTTAGGCTTATGACTACGCTTTTGTCAAGTCTTATTCCTTTTCCGAAGCAGAAAGCAGCAGAAATCAGCAGCAGAGTCCATATTTGCAGAGGTATCAAAACGAATTGCAGAACCATGTGTAAGTAAGCTATGCTGAAATTTGGGAAAAATGCGAAGATTGCCATGTAAATGTATGGATAAACTGCTAAAGGCGTAGCCGCTAAACCGACACATGTGAAAAGTTGAAGGTCGTTTCCAACGCGCCGGTAAAGCAAATAAGTGAAGAGCTCTGCGAAAAGAAACAATCCAACCCAGCTGAAAACAAATAACGCCATTATACTATTGAAATTATAAGTGGCGTATGGAAAATAAAAAAACATTAGAGGCTCGAGGTCAGCATAGGCTGCACCCAAAGCACCGATAAGCAGTATGACGATTGAAACTGGTAAAAGCTTTAAGGGTTTGGCTGTTTTGGCGAAAACAGGCGAGAGAAAAATCCATTTTCCAACGCGGTGGCTGAAAGTTTCGCTTATTTCTAAGGTTGCTGGAACGTTGCCCTCTTTTAAGATTCTATAAAGCGTTTGTCCCCGGTCATTAAGCTTGTACTTGCGCTGTTTATCTTGTGTTATGAAGTCTGAGAGCATGTCCAAGTGATAGTAGACTGTGCCAACACCTAAGCCTAAAGTTTCTCTCAGTTCTTTAAATCCAATTTTTTCTTGTGCGCCTAAAATCTCGATTATTTTTCTGCGTGCTGGGTCTCTAAGTAAAGTGTAATAGCGGGATAAATCTTCCATTTAGGTGTGTTTCTCCGTAATTCTTGACACTTGTCTTATGACCATATTTAAAATTTCTTATTTCCCAGCTGCCATTAACACGCTTCTTGGGGATGTGCTCTTCTTTTTAGAATATTGCTTCGTTGGGAATAGTTGCTTTATCTCGAGAAAACATCGTTCAAGTGTGGAAAGGAGAAGTCTCGAACTCGGTTACTAGGGGATAGACTTGCCTATAAAATTGGAAGAGCTGAAACGTTCCAAAGCGGTTTATCTACTTTTTTCCATACCACTCATTCTGGCTTATGTTTCTTGGCAGTTCTTTCCATTATTCGCCGACTGGCTTGTAACGCGGGTTTTTGGGTACAACGTGACAGCGCAACCGTCAAATTGGCTTTGGTACTCGGTTGTGTTCTTTTTCTATAGTTGGTACACATTCTTAGCCATTGGCATCGCAGGAGTTTGGGCGGTTGCTGCTTGGATTGCAAAAATTCGGCGAAACAATGTCAAACGGTTATACTATCCTATGGTCTCTTTTGTTGTTCCAGCTTACAACGAAGAGCGAAACATTTCACGTTGCTTGGAAAGTCTCTTCAAATGCGCTGAAAACTATCATGGACCATGTGAAATCATTGTTATAGATGATGGAAGTAACGATTGTACTTATGAAGTTGCTTGGGCAACCATAGAACTTAACCGCGGAAAACATCCACATGTGCGTGGAAAAGTTGTTAGGCACTCTGCAAATCTGGGTAAGGCTGAGGCTATCAGAACTGGCGTGAGTAAAGCGTTAGGTGGTTTGATAGGGATTGTTGATGCGGATTCTTGGTGGATGCCAAACACGCTGGCTAAGCTTGTCGATTTTATGCTTCTTAATGGAAAAAAGGCTGTGACGGGTTATGTGCATCCTTCAGATGGAGATGCTGAAGCAAATCCGTATGTGGTTTTGCAGCAGCTTGAATACAGTCAAGGGTTAGGAGTAGCTCGTTGCGCTCAATCCTTGGGTAATAACGTATTAGTTGTTTCTGGTGCCATAGGCTTGTATGACGCTGATGTTCTGCGTGGGATTTTAGATGAAAAGAGCTTGTGCTCTGTCACTGAAGATTTGGAAATAACGCTGGAAATGCACAAGAGAGGTGCGCATGTTGGCTACGTTAATGTTGCAACGAGTTTGACGGTTGTTCCATCTTCATTTAGTATGTTGTGGAATCAACGTTTAAGGTGGTTTACCGGCTGGCTTCACAACACTTTAGGCATTCATAAGGATTTACTGCTGAAAAAGTCTTGGTTAAGTTTGCTTTTGTGGTACTGTTACGTTTTTGAGTATGGCGGCGCATTTGTCGATTTGGCTGCTTTGTTTGCGTTTCCGTTTCTCTTTTGGTTTGCGCCTGACAGTATATTCTTTGTTATTAACTTACTTGTATTCGCGTCTTACGGCTTGCTCATAGGTGTCATAAACCAAGCTATAGCTCTAAAGTACGCATATAACAAACACAATTACAGAGCTCTACTCTATTACACGCCTTTCTACCCGATTCTGCGGTTAATTAATATTCTTGCACGCTTAGCCAGTTCTGTTAGATATTTGTTCGGAGACCACGGAAATTGGCATCGCATTAAGGATTGAATGTCATCCAGTTTTCTCTATATATTTCAGATATCTCCAAATTATAAACCCAAAGAAGGCCCATAGAAGGGAATGCTAACGCCAATCCAGACAAAGTTATTATCCACATAGGCGAACTGCCCTATGTTCTTGAAGATTGTTAAGCAAATGAATAAGAACGTATATTAGAGTGAAAAGAAATGTTTATATCTGCTAAGTTGCCTTCAGATTCATTTTGGCGACTAATTAGCCAAGCCCCGCAATTTCTCGGCGGCGGCTCAACCCCAACTACAAAGGCGTTAATGCGCCCTACAGGATGAGGATGGTTGGCCTCCAATTGCGGGGACAAGCATGTGGACCTGACACGTTCACACGTTAGGTCTGAAATGGGCTTTGACGTTTAGTGGTTATTTCCCTCCAAATCCAGTCGGCTTTGCCGGCTGTACCACAATAAACATCTGGCTTGTGGTCGGCTAGGAGCGACAACTCCGGTTGATCCTGCCGGACCCTACTGCTATCGGGATGGGACTAAGACATGCTAGTCGTGCGTCTTCAAGCCACGATGGAGACGCGGCGCACAGCTCAGTAACACGTGGCTAACCTACCCTTGGGACGGAAACAACCCCGGGAAACTGGGGCTAATTTCCGATAGGTGAAGACTCCTGGAATGGATTTTCGCCCAAAAGACGCTTAGATCATGCTTCTAGGCGTTGCCCAAGGATGGGGCTGCGGCCGATCAGGTTGTTGGTGAGGTAACGGCTCACCAAGCCTTTAACCGGTTCGGGCCGTGGGAGCGGTAGCCCGGAGATGGGTACTGAGACAAGGACCCAGGTCCTACGGGGCGCAGCAGTTACGAAAATTTCGCAATACGCGAAAGCGTGACGGAGCTATCCCGAGTGCCGTCCGCTGAGGATGGCTTTTCTCCAGTGTAGATAGCTGGGGGAATAAGGAGAGGGCAAGTCTGGTGTCAGCCGCCGCGGTAATACCAGCTCTCCGAGTGGTGGGGATGTTTATTGGGCCTGAAGCATCCGTAGCTGGCTGAGCAAGTCCCCCGTTAAATCCAGCGATTTAATCGTTGGACTGCGGGGGATACTGTTCGGCTAGGGGGCGGGAGAGGCCGACGGTATTCTCGGGGTAGGGGTGAAATCCTATAATCCCGGGAAGACCACCAGTGGCGAAGGCTGTCGGCTAGAACGCGCCCGACGGTGAGGGATGAAAGCTGGGGGAGCGAACCGGATTAGATACCCGGGTAGTCCCAGCTGTAAACGATGCAGGCTAGGTGTTAGAGCGGCCACGTGCCGCTCTAGTGCCGCAGGGAAGCTGTTAAGCCTGCCGCCTGGGGAGTACGGCCGCAAGGCTGAAACTTAAAGGAATTGGCGGGGGAGCACCACAAGGGGTGAAGCTTGCGGTTTAATTGGAGTCAACGCCGGAAATCTCACCGGGAGCGACAGCAGTGTGAAGGTCAGATTAAAGGTCTTGCCAGACAAGCTGAGAGGAGGTGCATGGCCGTCGCCAGTTCGTGCCGTGAGGTGTCCTGTTAAGTCAGGCAACGATCGAGACCCGCATCCCCCGTTGCTACCAGTCTTGTGCTGGGCACACCGGGGAGACCGCCGCCGATAAGGCGGAGGAAGGAGCGGGCCACGGCAGGTCAGTATGCCCCGAATCTCCCGGGCCACACGCGAGCTGCAATGGCAGGTACAATGGGTTCCGACCTCGAAAAGGGGAGGCAATCCCGAAAGCCTGCCGTAGTTGGGATCGAGGGTTGTAACTCACCCTCGTGAACATGGAATCCCTAGTAATCGCGCGTCATCATCGCGCGGTGAATACGTCCCTGCTCCTTGCACACACCGCCCGTCGTTCCACCCGAGCGACTTTTGGGTGAGGCGTGGTCTTTGTTGGCTGCGTCGAATCCAAATTTCGTGAGGGGGGAAAAGTCGTAACAAGGTGGCCGTAGGGGAACCTGCGGCCGGATCACCTCCTAAGAAATGCTGTTTGGGCTGGTTGGAGGGTAAGGTTGGTTACTGGGTTGTGTTGAGCCATGCTTCTGTTTTTATGTATTTTGAATCTGTATTTTTAAGTCATAAGTTTTAATGGTTTAATGCTTGTTAGTTTCGGGTTTGTGGGGTGAGAAGAATGAGTGAAATTATCTTGCGATCTTGCAAGGAGCTAATTGATGATGCGAAGCTGGGCTGTGCTGACTTGGTTTTCAAAGAGGTTTGTTTGGAGATTTTGGCTAGGGCTAAGAGTGTCTTGGATGCAAAGGATTTTGAGGAATTAAGGCGTTATGCTGCTGAGCGTATGCAAGAGAGTTCTCCTTTACAGCTTGAAGCAGAAACTGAGTCTTAGGTTTTAATCTTTGTTTAGTTTTATGTGTTGTTCAATGATTTAGGCGGTGGGAATCGTTTAGGGACAAGTGCTTGTTTGTTGTTTCCTTTATTATTTTGTTGTGGGTGAGAATCGGCAGCGCTAAAATTGTAGTTTCTTCTCACCCCTAGACTTATTTTTGTGACTGTGTGATTGTGTGAGCTTTGTTTTTATGGGTTTTGCCTTTATTTCGGTTGGGTGATGAGAGATTGATAATGATTAGGCGTTGTGTTGGTAATGTTGAAGAGTCTATTGCTGGCTTAGGTTTTGGCGATGTTATTCAAGTGGATTGGTTGGATGCTAGCGAGGTCACTGGACATTTTTCTGTTAATGACGAGAATAAACGTGGGCATGGTTGTTTTGATACGCCTATTCGTAGTTTAGGGTATTTTCTGGGAGTGCGAGGTAAACGTTGTAAACATGTCGTAATAGCCAAAGAGGTTATTCGTACTGGCAGCGCTTTTCACTATAATGTTATTCCTTTGGGCATGATTCAAGCAATCCAGGTTTTAGCTAGGAATGTTTTGGAGCGTGAAATGAAACGGCAGTTGAAGAAGTTTGTGGATGTAGCTTTGCAGAGGCGTTTTAGCAAGAAGGCTGGATGGATTTATTGTTGAAATGGTTAAAGTCACTCATCAGAAACGCCTTGACTTCACGTATTTGGATTAGATTAAAAAATGTTAACGGTATCGATGAGAGAAACGTTGAAGAGAAGAAAACCGTTTGTGTCGAGGTTGAGCCTAATGAACATCTTGTTTTAGGTGTTTGTTTTGCCATCCTAGTGGTAATCGGGCTTACCATATTAGAGGTTGTCTACATTGTAATTTTAAGGTCGTGGAATACTGAAATTTTCTCGGCAATAACAAGCCTAACAGGCTTGATATTGGGTATTTTATTCGGTAAAAAGGCATAATCTCAAAGGCATTTCTACTTTGAGACTTTTTTCTAGGTCATTTTCTATGATTCTTTTTCAACATGTTTTTTCTGTGATTTGTGTTTAGGAATTCTGGAATTTTTCAGTGTACATCAAGATTTTGTTTCTGTAGTAAGTTT
>JAIMAA010000066.1 GCA_023512225.1 Candidatus Bathyarchaeota archaeon | reverse complement strand
AGCCTTACCTTTCAAGCTTGGGTTTTCTCGCTCCTCACATTGAGCAAAGAAATAATCCAAGTCAACATGTAACACTACTCTATCATGTGGCAAGTTTTCTACCATAAGATGTAATCTAAAAACTAAGTAATGAAGCTTAACCGATAACCCACTCAAAGCATATATGTTTCAACCGCCTTTTATGAAAACGTTTGCATGGTGAAAAATTTGTCTCAACCAGCCATAGAAGTTTCAAACCTTACAAAATTTTACGGAAACTTCAAGGCATTAGACTCTGTTTCCTTCAGCGTTAACGCAGGCTGGATTTACGGCTATTTAGGACCAAATGGCGCAGGCAAAACCACCACAATCCTCATGCTCGCAACAGTGATACGCCCAACAGAAGGCACAGCGACAGTAGGCGCATATGACATAAGAAAAAACCCAGACAAAGTTCGCGGACTACTAGGCATGGTATTTCAAGAACCAAAAATGCTCTGGGTCAGCACACCATGGGACATAGTAAATTGGCACGCGAAAGTTTGCGGATTATCCACGGAAGAGCGCAAACGCAGAGTCAAAGAAGTCCTAGAAGCCTTGGACATGTGGGAACACCGCCGCAAAAACGTCCACGCGCTTTCCGGCGGAATGCGCAAAAGAGTCGAACTTGCCAAAGTTCTCATTCAACGCCCCAAAATCGCAATTGTCGATGAGCCAACAGCTCAAATCGACGTTGTAGGCAAACACCGCATATGGAACATGCTTCGTCAGCTACGTGAAGAAGGAACAACCATAATCCTTGCCACCAACGAACTCTACGAAGCAGATGTGCTATCAGACCGCGTAGCAATAATGCACAAAGGCAAACTGCTCGTGCTCGACACACCTAAAAAACTGAAAGACAACATTCCCGGAGGCGACGTTGTAGACATACAACTCGAGAAGGAAACTCCCCAAAAGATTGTTGAACAGCTCAAAAAGTTTAAGGAAGTTGTAAATGTCTTGCAAGTTAAGCCTTCCAATATACGCGTCTACCTTAACCAAGTCGAAGAGGTTGTCCCGCGAATAATGAACCTTTTCATGAAAGAAAACATGCCAATAGCATCCATTCACATGAGCGAACCAAGCCTTGATGACGTATTTGCCCACTATACAGGCTTAACAATAGAGGAAGCCCAAAAAGGCGGAGAGTGAAAGCACGAATAAAGTCCTCTTAGTAGTCGAGAGGGACATCCGCATATTCTTTCAATACAAATTCCTAATCATAATGCGACTAATATGGTTCGCATCACAAATCGCACTGTTCGGACTAATCGCCTCACGCATGATAAACGTCCAAGCAGTGCCAGACTACTTCCGCTATTACGTAGCTGGACTCTCCGTGATGACGCTATATTCCGCAGCCATATTCATCGGATTTGACATCTACGAAGAAGCAGAACACGGCGTGTTCGAATATCTCTTAAGCCTACCAGTGTCAAGAAGACAACTTGTTCTCGGAAGATCAATTGGCGGAGGACTTAGATCATTCATTTATGTTGGCCCTATGATAGGAATATCTTTGTATGTTATAGGCGCCGTTAACCCGTTAGGCTTCCTTGTGGCTTTATTTGCGCTTTTTTTGTTCTCCTTTGGAGTTTCTGGAATGAGCATCACGATAGCTGTGATTATAAAATCCAGCGACCGCTTTGACATTTTAATGGGTGTTTTGGACGCTTTGATTGTTCGCTTAAGCACTGCTATGTATCCTCTAGCGATTGTGCAAGCAGCCAATCCAGTTTATGGTGGAGTTGCTAGTCTCAACCCGGTCACTTTCGCAGCGGACTTGTTCCGCTGGGGCACTGACATAATAACTTTGGACAATCCACTACTGCCATTGCTCGGTGTAATAATCTTCTTCTCAGTTTTCACTTTTGTAGGTATAGTAATCTACGACAAGCGCATTGAAGGAGGCGGTTGGCAATAATGAAGGGAGTCGTGTATCTCCTCGAGCATGATTTTAGAAACTTTTTCCGTTACAAATGGTGGCTTGTAGGCTTAATCAGCATGAACTTAGCTGATTTGTTTATAATGGCTATTGTCTACAATCGCATGCTAGATCCTAAATTGGAAAACCAAATCCAAGGGTACTTTAACTTCTTCGCGCCGGGACTTGCGGTTACGGGCTTGTTTGCTTCAGCTTTTATGATTGGGCGTGAGATAAACATGGAACGTCGAAGAGAAGTGCATCATTACATGTTAAGTTTGCCAATGACTAGACTGGAACTGGCGATAGGACGTGTCCTTTCAGGCGGCTTACGTGGAATGCTATACATGTCTCCACTTCTGCTCACATGCTTCATCTCCTTGGGTTTTCCCAACGTGTGGCAGTTCTTCCTAATCTTGGCAGTTTTGTTCCTTTTGGCAGTAGGAATTTCAGGCTTAAGCATAGCAATTGCAGTTTCAACATCGAGCCTTGAAAAATTCATAACCGCGAGAGGTTTGGTTTACTACACTCTTTTCTTCTGCAGCAGTGTTTTCTATCCTCTTTCACTTATTCAGCAGCTTGGACGTGACGGAAAATTTCCTATGGTGCTGGTGACACTCGCTGAAGTTAATCCGTTGAGCAATGCGTCAGACATGATTAGGTCTTTTCTGATAGGTCCTCCATTTGAATTCTCTTTCATGTCATTAGTTAGCGTTCTTATTTTTTCGGCAATTTTCACTTTAGGAGCATCTTTTGCATACATGAAAATAATAGAACGCACATAGCGATTAAGGTTAAATTTATGAATGGGAACGACGTATTTTCTTTCCTTCCATCCTAAAGGATAAAAATTTGAGGGTTAAATCTATGGATGAAGTGGCGGCTATCTTTGAACCGCAAAAGGTTGTCTTGGTAGGCTCAAGCATAATTCGAGAAAAAGTCGGCATGACTTCTCCACAACTTTTCAAAAGCGTAACCTACAACATGAAGAAATTTTTCAGAAAAAAAACCTACATTGTCGACTTGGATGGAAAAACTGGCTACGCCACCTTAGATAGGGTGCCGGGAGTTCCAGAACTTGCTGTTGTAATGCTTCCGCCAAAACAGTCAATAACCCATGTTGAAGAATGCGCCAAAAAAGGCGTCAAAGCGTTTGTCTTGATTACTGGAGGATATAAAGATGAACAACGCCAACAGTTGCTCAAGCTCAGACAGAAATACAAAGTCAGAATTTTAGGTCCAAACACCATTATGGGTGTAATAAATACAGCCAACGGTTTAAACACAACATTCGAAAGAAATACCATGCCCAAGAAAGGAAAAATTGCAGTAGTTTCACAAAGCGGCGGAGTAGGCGCTTGCATGCTTGACTGGGCGTGTTTCTACGATGTTGGCATAAGCAAATTTGCTTTTATGGGAGACAAAATAGACGTGAATGACGTTGACCTGCTACGTTATTTAGGCAAAGACGCGAGCACGAAAGTAATATGCCTATACATGGAAGGAATAAAAGATGGAAGAAAATTCATAGAAGAAGCAAGAAAAATCGTCAAGAAAAAACCAATACTAGCCTTGAAAGGCGGAATCACACAAGAATCAGCGCACAGAGCCAAATCGCACACTGCTTCAATTGCAGGAAAAGACGAAATTTTTGACGCCGCCCTAAAAAAAGCAGGGATAATAAGGGTTGAAGACATCGAAGAACTAATGAACGCGGCAATAGCCCTTTCTAAACAACCGCCAATGCAAGGAGACAACGTGGCGATTGTAAGCAACGTGGGCGGACCAGCAATTTTGGCGGCAGACGCCGTTGTAAAAAACAATCTTAAACTTGCAACATTATCAGAGAAAGTTAAGAAGAAAATTGAAACTCTCTATTCAGGCGTGGACGCAACTAACCCAATTGACATGATAGCTGATGCAAGAGCAGAAAGATACGAAAAAGTGCTTGAATTAGTGCTTGCAGACAAGAACGTGGACGGCGTCTTAATAATAAACATGCTCAAATCTTGCTTTTTTGAACCAAAAGATGCCAAGGTCATCCCAAAAATAGCTGCAAAATATCCAGACAAGCCGGTTGTGGATGTGCCTGCAGGCGGGGAGGACTTTGCACTTGTGTACAAGGTTTTAGGCAATACCAGCATACCATTGTATAATTTGCCAGAAAAAGCTGCAAGAGCCCTAAAAGTTTTGAGAACCTATGGCAAGATTGTTGAAAAGCATTAAATATATCTCTGTAAGCCGAATAGATTCTATTTTGTGGCTGTTGCGTGCCTTGTGTTAGGTGAAAATTTGGCTCAACATTCAAAAAATTCAAGCCAGCAACTATCAAGAGAGATTCTAAATTTTTGCAGACATGTCGCTGGTTCTTGTGAGATAACGGCAGCTTGCACATGTGGAGATTACGCGTTTGAGTTGACTAATGCAAGGACACAAGTGAAAGTGCTGCTTGTAATTCGTGATTTTCAGCCGCGACTCATGAATTACGTGAACATCTTTGACGACAAAAATATTGTGGTTTCCGCAGTGGACTTGTGGGTTTTTGAAAGAGATATCGATAGAGGATTTTTAGGCGAAGCCTTAGCAAGCATGTTAACTTTTCCATATACGCCTTTGCTAAACAAGAATTACTTGCATGAGCAAGAAGTCAAATTGAAAAAGCGCCTAATCACTGAACTTTTGGAAAGCCTTGTTTTGAATTTTCCTGAACTTTCTTACGAAATTCGCATAAAACCCGAATATTTCATGTATGAAACTCTGTTGAGTCGAGCACGGCTTTTTCCTCCAATGATTCAAGATGTGCTAGGTTTTATGCATAGAAGCGCCAAGAAAAAGAATTTAGAAAGTGTTTTGAAGGGGTATTTAGAAGCATTAGAAGAATTAGAAAGAGAAAATGCAATTAGCTTTTCAGAAGGTTACGTTAGAATTTCAAGAAAATTCGCTGATTCTGTTAGAAGCAAAAAAGTTCGCTTCGTAAGTCTTCTTAAAACTGCCCAAAAAGCACAAAGGACGCTGTTCGTATCTTTGCTTAACATTTTTCCAAACATTATGAGTTTCATTTCACAGAATAAAGAAACACTTCTCAAACTTCCGAAAATAACGGAAATAAATTCAAAAACTACTCACCAAATTGAAGACCCACAGAGATACTTGCATGTTCCTACAGCCAGTGGACTTGTGCCGTTAGCCAACAGAATTGACATTGAAGCTTTTGCGAGAAAAATGCTCTCCGCCAAAAAGGACACGAAAGTCAAGATTGAAGAAATTGGCGGCGTTTTAAATGATGTTTATTTGATAAAAGTCTCCAGAGACAGCGAAGAAAGAAAGATTGTTGTTAAAAGCTACAAGGATTTATCTAATTTTAAGTGGTTTCCACTCACATTATGGACTGTTGGAACCAAAACCTTCGCAGTCTCCGGTCTTTCAAGACTTGAAAGAGAATGTGCCATAAACCAGCTTCTATATTCTAACGGATTTGCCGTTCCAAAGATACTCCATGTAAGCCCTAGTGAACGGTTAATTTTCATGGAGCACATTGAAGGAGAAAACCTTGAGAAGATAATAAGAAAAATTGTGAATTCAAAAACCAAAACTGGAACAGAAAAAGAATTAAGCATTATAAGCAGAGTCGCCGAAAAATTCGCTAAGGCACACGCTCTTAACGTTTCTTTAGGCGATACAAAACCAGAAAATATCATGATAGGAAAAAATGGCGAAATCTACCTGCTAGATTTTGAACAGGCTTCACGCAATGGCGACAAAACGTGGGACATTGCAGAATTTCTGTATTATGCTGGACATTACATCCCGCCTTGGGTTGGCACACACTCAGCAGAAATTCTCACAAAAACTTTCATCGAAGGTTACTTGAAAGCTGGAGGAGACGCTAAAGTTGTTAAGAAAGTTGGAAATCCGAAATACACAAAAGTTTTTAGCATTTTCACATTTCCACACATAATACTGGCTATCTCCAACATTTGCAAAAGCGTAGACAAAAAGAAGGAATTTTGATGGTTAAACGTAAGACTTCCTTAACATTTTATGGCGGAGTAAACGAAATTGGCGGAAACAAAATACTACTTCAAGACGGGGACGCGAAAATCTTCTTTGATTTCGGCATGTCCTTCGCAATGAAAAAAAGGTATTACTCACCTCCATTTCTTTCTCCCCGAAACGAAAAAAGTTTGCAAGAACTGGGGATTCTGCCAAGAATCGAAGGCATCTACAAGTTTGACGAGAAAGCCACAGAAGTTGACGCAGTTTTCATTTCGCATGGGCACATGGACCACTCAGCCTATTTATCCTTCATAAAACGTGAAATCCCAGTTTACTGCGGAGAAACCACAAAAATTATTTTGCAAACACTAAGTGAGATGCGCAGAACAGAGTTAGAGTTTAACGTTAAGGACATAGAATTTAAGACTTTCAGAACTGGAAACAAGATAGTTATAGGCGATGTGGAAATCGAACCGGTCCATGTTGACCATTCCGTTCCAGGCGCTTATGGATTCATTATGCACACTTCCAGCGGAGCCATTGTTTATACTGGTGATTTCAGAGTGCACGGAGCAAAACCTCAAATGACACAGAAGTTTGTCGAAAAAGCAAAAGCTGCTAAACCAGCCGCTGTTATCACCGAAGCTACAAACATGACCGGCGCATCTGTTTCTTCAGAAGTCGATGTTGAGAGTAAGTTGAACAGTATTGTTGAACAAGCTGATGGAATAGTGCTCGCCAATTTTGCTTCCACGGATGTGGATAGACTAAATTCGTTTTACCGAATTGCAGAGAAGAACAAGCGCTGTCTAGCTGTTTCACTAAAGCAAGCCTACTTGTTGAAAGCACTTCATAGGGACAAGCGGTTAAGGGTTCCAGACTTAGAAGATAAGAACATTTTGATTTTTCGAAAATCGAAGAAAACAAAAGACAAGTGGGAAAGCCAGATAATTGAGCAATATCAAGACAAAATTAAAAACGCCTCCGACGTTTCGAAGCAACAATGCGAACTAATTTTAGCCCTATCCTTCTACGATTTGGAGGAACTTGTGGAAATTAATCCGAAAGCAGGAAGCTGTTATGTTTTGTCTGCTTCTGAACCGTTCAATGAGGAAATGGAATTGGACTATGAAAAACTTGTCAACTGGCTTGGACATTACGGTTTGCCGCAGTATCACGTTCACGTGTCTGGACACATAATGCCACTGCAACTAAGAAACGTGCTGAAAGAAATAAATGCAGCCCAAATCTTTCCAGTCCACACGGAAAATGCAGAACTCTTTGCTAAATTTACAAGCGACCTAAAAAGTAAGACAATACTGGTTGAGAAAGAAAAGAAATACGAAGTTTAGCCCTTAAGCTTTGGACCCCTATTTTTAGTATAGTAAGGCAGTTTGCTTGTTCTGAAAATAACAAGTTTATCTTTAAACTCTGCAAGATAAGCTAGAACAAGTTTCTTACCTTTTTCAGTTAATGCATAAACTGGAATGGTAACGCCTAATTGTAGAAGCGCGTTTTTACCGATTTCCTTTCGCATAAGCGTTGAAGCGCTTGCGCACGCAATGTCTGCCTTAGCAATGTATTTAATGTCATTTTTGCTTACACAAGTATTACACACAGAAAACACCAAAGCATCCAAGCCAGCAGTCCTCTCGAACTTTCTAATTTCGCTCACTGCTTTGGCTTGAAAACCAGCGATGCTCACGGCAATGCGTTCAAAACCCAAATTAGAAGCTCGTTTAACGCCTTCCGCTTGGTTAATTCTTGCATTGGTTTTATCCAAAACAATTCCATCACTTGCCTCAATACGCTCGATAATTTCTTTAATGAGTGAAGTTTTAATTATGCCGGTTAACCGTGCGCCTATGGCTTGGACGAGGTTGCCATTTGCAGTTATAACCGTGCCAGCGCCTTCACAGACAATGACCGCGCAGTCAACAAGCCCTTTTTCCAACCAGACCTTCATCATCTCTGACGCGCCATAAGCTACGATGGATTCGGAGTCAAAAACCCTTCGTGCGCAACAAAAACCATAACCGGTAATCTTCTTTTCCACACTTTTTCGCACAGTTTCCGAATCAATCGTTTTAGAGCCATACAAAGCTTCATGTAAGGGACAATACTTAACAGTAGGCTCAGTTAAGACTTTAACACCCTTTTCTGAAATTCGCACCCGAGCACCGCAACAGTAGATTTCATGCTCACCCGATACGCATGAAATTTGCTTTTTCATTTATTCGCACACATCTCAGGTTCTAATGGGTTAACAAGTTTCGAGATTATGATTAAATAACATTTTTCAATAAAAGAAAGAAAAGAGGGTTAAAGCGTTTCATGGTAGTGTTCAAGTATAATCATAGCATCAGCCTTGTCAACATTGCCATCATAGTTAAGGTCTGCTTGCTCATTCCAGTTCGGATCGCCAGGCTTGCTTCCATAAGCGGCATCCCACGCTGTTAAATCGCCTATGTCCACTATTCCATCACCATTCACATCGCCTACAATTTTGAGCTTTACTGTTCCATCTTCCAATGTGTTATCAGCTATGTTCGCTTCATTTGGTAGTATGCTTGCTTCGGCTTTGATGACATACAAATCAAGACTTGGCGGTACTGTATTAGTGTCCCAGTTGAACGTTAACGTAGTGTTTTCCTTAGGCAGAAGGTCAATCACACTTTGTGTAGCTATGAGCGTTGAGTTGTAGAATAGGCTGACAGAGAAACTTTCAGGTATGTCTCCATCATTGAGAACGGTGACATTAATAGGGATGACACGTCCCACGTAAGTTTCGTGGTAAAGAACTGAGACATCTTGAACAGCGATGTTTCTTACGAATATTCTTACGAAACCATCTTGCGTTTCATGAGGGATAGGCGTTCCTGCATTATCTTTAAGTGCTGAAGATTCAAAGTGTAATGGAGATGTTCCGTAGCCTTTTACGAAAAATTTGATTTCCACAAGTGCCGTATTAGTATTTATCGTCACTGCATTTGCACATGTTAAGTTAACCCAAACATACCCTAAAACATCATCTACATCCACATTCGTGTTAGGATATTGTCCTTGAACTAACTGCTTAGTCACTTGCTTGACTGAAAGTACATTCGGATTGAAAGTTAGATTAAACTCGCAATTTTTCATGTTTACAACGGCATCTATCATTATCTTTACGACAATAGAGTCGCCTGGCAGAATTGTAGGATCTTCGATGCTTGGCGGGTCTACATAAAGAGTTGTGCCTGACGGACTTGTTTGAGCGAACAATGTTGTTAAAGTGAGCGATAATGTTACAAAGAGAATCATAGCCATTACTAGGGGTATTTTAATTTTTCCTCTCAAATTTCCACCTAGGGATATCTTACTTTCAGC
>JAIMAA010000065.1 GCA_023512225.1 Candidatus Bathyarchaeota archaeon | reverse complement strand
GCAACTCCTACTGAGAGAATCTTCTAGAACAATATTCTATTATGCGACCATAAATTTAAACTTATTTGTCACTTTATCCGCAAAAATGTAGGCAATTCGCTGTTGAAAATGAAAAGTTGTAGATAAAATAAAATTTTATCGACAAATTTACGAAAGCAGAAAGCGAAAAAATTATAGAAAAAACCAGCGGATTTCTACATTTTTCCGACAACAAACAATAAATCCGCTTAAATAGCAATATCAATAAAAGAGGCAAGAGGTTGAAGCTAAAAAACAATGTCTTAACCTTAGACGCTACAGATTTAAAAATTCTAGAAGCCTTACAAGAAGACGCAAGGCAAACTTATACGGACATAGGCAAACAGTTAGGGATAGCCCATTCCACAGTCTACGACAGAATAAAAAGAATGGAAAATTGCGGAATAATCAAGAAATACACGACGGTTATTGACGCAGAAAGAGCAGTAACAAAGGGCGTAACAGCAATCATGACTGTCTACACAGACCCAAAAGAAAGCGAAAAAGTCGCAGAAAAGCTTTGCGAAGCACCACAAGTCATTGAAGTCTACACATCCCTCTCTGAAGAGCTTCAAATAATAGCAAAGGTCATTGCTGAAAACCAAGAAGATTTACACGCGTTTATCGCTAACACTGTGGCGCCTTTGCCGGGTGTTTTGAGAATTCGCACGTCAATAGTGACGAAGAAATTTAAGGAAACCCAATTTTCAATAACTAATGACCCGAAAAAGTTAACATTTATAAGAGGAACATATAATATAAAGGAAGAATCTGTATGAGTGTGGACGTTTCAAAAATTTTGAGAACAGTTCCACGGGAAAAAGCATTCTACTTTTTCACGTCGATAGGAAATTATACGGGAATAAGCGCTTCTTCTCTAAAAGAGTTTGTAGAAAAAATAAACGAAGTAAACGTGAAATCCTTAGAATTTCACCTTTACCGTGGCGACTTCGAAAAATGGATAGACGAAGTTTTGCAAGACAAAGAGTTAGCTGAAGGAATCAGGAGACTCCAAAAAGTCAATTTGGCAGGCGAAGTTCTACGCAACCAGCTACACGCAACGGTTTCTAGACACCTAAAGTGGTTGACAAGCCAAATCTAAAAATTTTTTTCGTTTAAACACAATAAAGGTCATGCAAAGAGCAGGCGCCAACTTAAAAGATATAATCATCCCTTGAAGATTTGAAGAAGCCTTTGCGTCTGCGATTAAGTCGGATACTTTTAAATCTCTGACGACGTTTGTTCGTGGATAAAATGTCATTTGGCTTCCAGGTGGAAATGTCCAATCTGGAGCAATATTGGAAACGGCGTCCGCAATTGACTTATTTTCTTCTAATAACATCCTAAGTAATCTTACAGTTTCGTTATCCGAATGCCCTATATCCACTTCCTCTGTCCAGCCTATATACACGGTCGCACCTTTCTGGATAAAAGCATCTGCCATCTCTTCATATTCAGATTTCAAACTCCAACAGCCCATCGCGATAATAATGCTTTTAGGAAAAGAGCCATCCAGATTCTTTATGAAATCCGGGGTGATAGCAAAATAGAATTTACCCGGTTCCCAAGTGTAATTGCCTCTAGAAACATAGTCGTAGAGACCTTCGCTATATTCTTCAGAGGTAAAAACGTCCACTTCGGTTTCAGAACTTCTCTTCGCGTAATGCGCACGTAAAATTATTATCCCATAATCGTACTTGGCAAGTTCCTTAAAAAAGTTCACCGTCACGGTTTCACGTTTATGATAAGTCACACTAAACCCAGCCTGTTCTAAAATGTTGGTTGATGTTTCATTAAATTCCCGTGTCATTTCAGAATCTGAGGGGTAGTTTTCACCTATCTGGTCTATAATCGCGGCTTTTAAAGAGAACTTGTTTGGTCTTTGGAGAAGAATAAAAGATAATACTAAACCCAAAATGATTATAGAAGCTAGAACTGCTGAAATCAGCATAAGTTGCTTATTTGAGAACCGCCGATTCCCCTTCGAAACTTTAGTCTTGGTTTTACTCATCAAATAGAGTCTCCAGTTCGCCACAAAAAAGAGATGTAGAAGAAGGCTATTTTCTTTTGCGTTTTATGATGACCAGTGCCGCGGCAAACACTGCTAGCAAACTGGTATAGACCACGAAATAAGATGAAGGAGCCTGTTTGTTAAGTAACATCGAGTAGCCTCCAACACCAGGCTTTGTCACCGACACAGTAGCTATGTTGGATTTTGCAGTCATACCACCCGAGTCTGTTACGTTTACATACACATTATAAGTGCCGGTAGCTGAGGGAGTGAACATCCACGTAGCTGAAGTTGCGCCTGGAACAGGAGCGCCATTGAGATACCATTGATAACTATATGGTAAAGTTCCTCCACTGACTGTTGAAGTGAAAGTTACAGATCCACCTACAGGGATAGATGTGGAAACAGGTGTTATTGAGGCTGAAATTGAGGGTGGAGTCGGCGCTGATTTAAACACGGCCTTTAAGGTATGGTCGCTGTTCATCGTGACCGTGTATGATGTGGCTGAGCTCACGTTAACGCCGTCTAACTGCCAAACATCAAACACGTAGCCTGTGCTAGGCGAAGCGGTTACTAGAACCATAGAGCCGGCATTGTAAGTGTACGTGCCGGGCGCAGGATTTGTAGTGCCGCCGGCAGTTGTTTGTATTGTTAATGTGTAAGTTATTAGCGTGAAAACTGCGCGGAGTGTATGGGTGCTGCCAACGTGAACAGTGATTGGATTCGCTGAGCCTATATTGTTACTGTCAAATTCCCAGTGATCAAAACGATAATTGGCGTTTGGAATGGCTGTTACAGTAACGTCTGTGGGATAATCATACGTGTATGTTCCCGGTGCAGGGTTTGTTGTGCCACCTTGCGATACGCTAATTATTAGTGTGTGCGTCTCAGCAAACACTGCTTGCAAATTGTGGTCGGTGTCCATAAACACGTGTATTGTTAAATCTGAGCCTGCATTAGAACCGTCCAAAACCCAATGGTCAAACCTGTAGCCAGCGTTAGGCATAGCAGTCACGTCGACTGTGGTTCCTCCATTGTAGATGTGTGTGCCAGGAGCAGGAGTGGTTGTGCCGCCTGTTGTTGCAGTAATTGTCAGAGTATAATTCACGCGCGCGAAAATTGGCTGCAATGTGTGGTCGTCTGTCATCAACACATAAATTGGGTCGGCTGAGCCGACGTTGTTGCCGTCAAGCAACCAGTAATCTAGCACGTAATAAGCGTCTGGAATCGCATCCACGGAAACATTTGTTCCGTTGACATAAACCTGAGTTCCCGGTCCCGGATTGGTGGTGCCACCAGTTGAGCTCAAAATCGTTAACCGATATGTTAATTGCTGGAAAACAGCATGCAATATGTAGTTTGCATCAATTATTAGAGTGTAAGGATTGGCTGAGCCAACATCGCTTCCGTTAAGTTGCCACTTAATAAACTTGTAGTTGACATCTGGAAGAGCAGTTACAGAAACTGAAGAACCATTAGAATAGACGTATGTTCCGGGAGCAGGGCTGGTAGTGCCGCCTGCTGAAGCTGTTATAGTCAGTGACCAATTAATTAAAGAGAAAACTGCTTGGAGGTTATGGTTGGCGTTCATGTAGACGCTGATGGGATTGGCTGAGCCAGCGTTGGAACCATCCAAAACCCAATGGTCGAAGAAGTAGTTTGCTGAGGGGATAGCTGTAACTTCTACGTATGAACCGGACGGGTATGTGTGGGTTCCAGGCGCTGGATTAGTTGTTCCACCTGTCGTTGAGGTTATGGTTAACGTGTATGTTATCAATGCGAAATATGCTTTCAGCTCGTAGTTGTTGTTCATTGTAATGATGATTGGATTGTTTGAACCGATGTTTGAGCCGTTGAGTTCCCAATATGCAAGTTTGTAGTTTGTGTCCGTAACTGCTGTAACTTGAACGTTTGTTCCTTCATTGTAAGTGTACGTTCCAGGAGTTGGGGTTGTTGTCCCACCAGATGTTGCTGTTATTGTGAGCTTGTATGTTCGAGGGTTAACTGTGACTTCAGCCTCATTTGACATTGCCGCGGCTGAGGCTCCATCAGTTACTTTCAAAGAAACATGGTAATAACCTACCGAAGTAGGCGTGAAATTCCACGCTGCAGAATTTGCTTCTGCAACTTCGGTATCATTAAGATACCACTGGTAGGTGTATGGTGGAGTGCCGCCGGAGACGGTTGAAGTGAAGTATACCGAATCACCTAATATAATGATGCTGGAAAGTGGTTGGATTGAAACGGAGAGAGCTGGATTAACGGTGACTTGAGCAATGTTTGATTTTGCTCTCACGCCAACATTGTCAGTCACGTTAAGATATACTTGATAAATGCCTGTTGATGCCGGTGTAAAAGTCCAAGTATTAGAATTCGTTCCGACTGGCGTTCCATCAAGATACCATTGATACGTGTAAGGTGGAGTGCCGCCAGAAACAGAAGAAGTAAAAATCACTTGTTGACCTAAGTCAATAACCGCAGAAGCAGGGCTTATCGAAACTGACAGCGGTAATGGTCCCGCTTGGTATAAAACCGTCGAATCCTCCGAGTGTGGAGACCACGTCACGTCAGACCATGAGCAAGGTGTCCAAGAAAATACGGAGCCGTAAGCGTCAAAATGCATTCTTGCTCCAGTAGCATCAGAAAACGTTACAGAAACAGTCAACGTATGATAACCTTTAGGCTCAATTTTTCCGACATTTATGTATGTGTCGTTAAACCATGCTTTATAAACACAGCCGCTTGGCCAATATTTTGTACCGTACGGTTTAGGAGTACCATATTTGAAGGCGGTCTTAGGTATGGATGTGCCGTTTATTGTTAGACTTTGTAGGGTGTTGTAAGAGGCGTTATTAAGAACCACGATTAAATGCGTGTCGTAGGATTTTAAGCATTTGCTCGTATCGTAAATTTTCACTGTGAAACTCCAAGAGTTTCCAGTTTTGTTCAGAAGCCAGCCCTCATCTATCCATGGGTCACCGGTACTCTGCTTTATCCACATTCCTTCAGGTAGAGAAACACGCAGAATTGCTGGATCCACAACTTCTACAATTTGCGTGCAAATGCCGGTTAGTCCATCATTGTCTGTAACAGTCAACGTGACTGTATAGTTTCCGTATGTTGTATATGCATGCTCAATTACAGAAGTTGTGACTGTTGTTATGTTTCCATCTCCGAAATCCCAACAATAAGTTACAATTGACCCATCTGGATCGTAACTTATTGACGCGTCAAAAGCTACTGGGTCATTTTCAACCGGATAAGTTGGTGAGTAAACGAAAGACGCTGTCGGCGGAGTGTTTTCGTATATGACTTCCAAATATGGGTCTTGTGCTGTGCAAGTGTATTCTTTACTGGCGAAATACCTTGCTAAATTGGGGTTGTCTTGGGCTGGATTGTCTAAAAGAAGCTTCACAACCACGCTTAATATTTTGTCTCCCAAATATTGGGTTTGACCATAAAGTGTGATGTCCCAGCAATAGTATCTTCCTGTTCCCCCAACTGAAATGCTGGTTATAGATGCGCCTACAGTCGGTGCGTTATTCCAAGTTATACTTGCCTCGTTCCAGTCGTCGCCAGTCTCATGAACATAAATTTCAACACTGGGGTTGGCATCCGCGTATGTGCAATATAGGTAAAGCTTGACAGAAGTTATTGTCTTACCATTAGGGATAGAATTCAAATCAAATTTTAGATAACTCCGTCTAGTTCTAGAATCGGATTTAACGCGCAAGTTGTTATCTGAACCATGGGTGTCATTTGGAAATTCAGCTTCAACCCATGAATCGCTTATTGGATAAAGCTTTGACGTGTAAGAAGACTTGGCTTGAAACATGAGCAAAGGAGAGCATAACAAGATTACTATTAAAAGCATAGCTACTATTGAACTTACGTTTAACTTCACGAGTACCTTCTCCCCTCAGCAAAAATAAAATAGAATCTTGGCGCATTTAAAACTTACGGAATTATCTTCTATAATAAATTATTGTACGCTCTTGCTTGCATCATACGAAAAATGCAATAATAAAAATTTCAAACTTTGAAAATACAAGATAAAAAATGGATAAACATTAATAGTAATGCCAGAAATGGAGATAACAATTTGATTACAGATGAGCCCCTCATCAGTCTAAACGCGGAGCCTCATGCTTATTATATTGTTCATAAGCCCAGTTTCGTAGAAGTATCGTGCTAGATAATCTTTTATTTGGTCATAACCAACATTTTTTCCAACGACTATACCGCTCAAGTCAGGTTTAGGTCTAGTTCTGAATTTTGGCTCTATTAAGTCTGGACTAACGTTGTACTTTTTTATTATTTTTATCTCAAATCGTTCTAGCCCGTGCTGGGGGCACCGCATTTCGATCCATACGCTAGTCAAGCGACATCCCTTCCCCCTCTAATATTTAAGGACAGAGGCAATATATATTGTTGTTGCTTTAAAATGTTGTGGACAGATACTCTATGCTGTCTTATTCTTCTTTGTGTAGCGGATATTAACATTCAAAAATAAATGAGAACGCAACCTAATAATAATATCAATGTTATTACAGTAATTGATACGTATATGGCCTCGGATTTAACAGTTCCTCCCATTTTTTTCACGACAAAAAATAAAACTATGAAAATTTGCAGTGCTATAATGCTACTTAGTATTAAGGCCATTCCCATTATTTGGAGTAAAGGATGCAAATTTTCACTCCTGATACAATGCCTTCGTTTTAAAGAGTATTTACGTATTGAAATACTTTAGGGTTCTGATGAAACTACAAGTACTTTGTTTTGATGTAGAGGGAATAAAAGAGAAGCGCTAATCCAGCCGCTGCAAGAATAAGAGAGATTGATGAATAGATTGGAACGGGTACAAGTTTTGCTACTAAAGCATCACGAGCTTGAATGCGACTGATGCGAACAGAGATTTGCACTGTCTCTGTTTTGACTTCTACTATGGTATAGACTACTATCGCTAGAACTATTAAAAATATTGCTAGTGCTCCGCAAGTAGCAAAGATCTTTTCTGGCCGCGTACTATTTTTATAAATTTTGAAATGTGTTATGAAGGCGATTGCAAGAAGAGCGCCTCCCAATAGCATGAAAGTAGATGCTTCTATAGAAAAAGTGAAAGGCTTGATAAGGGTAACACCTAATATCAGAAAAATTATGCCTATAACCACAGATATCTTGCTTATATAACTACCAACTGTGTCTAGTGCGTTCACGTCTATTTAGCCCAATTGATATTGCTAATTTAAGGAACATATATTCTTTTCGAGTACGCAATCTGAAATTATGATTGAAGTTTACAAGGTGATTAAAATAGAAAAATGTGGGAGGTTAGTTTGTCTTTTTTAATATTTTAGTTTTTGTTGAGTATACTAAAACAGCTATGATAGAGGCAGTCATGAAAAGTATCATCATTACCAATGGTGCATATTCTGGAATTACTGTGTATGTGAAGTATTCTCCAGCTTTGTCGTTTACAGCGTGGTTTTCGGCGTTGTCATAGGCTTCTATCTTGTATTGTATAAACGTGTCTGCAGCATATCCTGGAATTGTTGCTTCCCATAATCCACTTGTGGAGTTGTAAGTCATTTCGATGTTGTACCATGTGGTGTCATTTGTATAGTAGAGGGTAACGTTTTTAACTCCGCTTTCAAGGTCTGTCACATTCACTGAAACTGTTACTGGTTGGTCAGGTTGAACGTTTTCTTTGGGTGGATTCTGCGTGGGATCATCTATTGTTGGGGGCGTTTCGTCAATGGATAGAAAGCTGAATGTCATATGTTCAACGTTATGTGGAATTTGCGTATAAAACTCATTCCATAGTTCCGTTTCATTTAATGTAAGCAGAGATGAAACGGGCGGCTCAGCTATCACCTTCAGAGTTATTGTGCCGATTACTCCACTTCCACTTGGGAACGGCGCATGGTATGTCCCACTGCTGTTTGGGAGAAATAGAACCCCTACAAAAATTTTATTGTGACAAAGGGGAAGCTCAGGGTCTCCGTGATAATCGCTAGAAGCGAAATAAATTATGCTTTCTCCTTCTGCTTCGTTTACAAAACCATCTAAGTACGTTCCGTTTTGCCATTGGACAAATTCAAAGATACTGGTGTTGTAGACTAAAGCAAATTGGATTGCTATTAAATGCCATTCTTCATCTAAGTCGGCAATGAGTATATTGATATCAAAGGTTTCGTTCAATCGATAGGCATTATATGTCGGCGGTTCTACTTTGAGAGTAGGAGTAGGTAGCGGCGACCAATTGTATTCAAAGTATGCTGGTTCAGTTTCTGGAATTTCTGAACCAGTTGGATGGTAATATAAACTTGTCCAATCCGGGTCAAAAGCAAACCATGCGGTTACTTGCGGGTTTGTTTGGTTTACTTCTTTGATTATTTTAAATTGTATCTGACCTAGCGTTCCTGAGCCGTTAAAGGTCCATTCAACATTCATGATGTAGGTGTAACCCCATTTTAGTATTCGATGTGTAGCGTTGAACTCATCGTTGACTACTTGAGGAGCTATAGGCATATTGCCTGCTTCTTCAGATCCCTTAAAAACATGGTCTGTTGGACGCCAAGCAGAAACATACTGGAGTGTCTCGTTATTATATATTAAACCTGTTCCCCAGCCTTTTAACGCTTCAACATCATTTACTGTCATGTTTAGAAAGAATGTAGAGTCGACAGAGGTTTCATTAGAATAAAATATGAAGTTCGATGTTCCTAAATCTCTTACGGTTGTTGATGCGTTCCATTTTGCAGGGTAACCGTCTGGACCTGGATTGATTATTGAGATTGTAGCAGATAGTGGATTTACTTTTTTTATTGAAAATGGCATTGCGAGACTTATAGCAAGCAGTGTAATAACTAGAGCACATGTAGTCTTTCTCAATATTTACCACCGTAGCATAAGATTCTAAATGAACCAATATTTGAAACTTTCTGTCTGTAAATCAGTCTCAGAAAACAGAATTTGCTATCGAGAAGAAGAACACTCCAAACCAAAATAATGCTAAGCAATAATCAGCATGTCAGTAGCTAAATTGCTGATTTGGAGTGTAGCGTTTTATGATATACTCAAAAACTTACGTGTTTTCTCAAGTGTTTTGAAAACCCAAAAACCAAGCAAATCAGAAAAGTCCAGATTAAGTTTGAGCGGTTCCAAACTCTTATTGACGCTATGCCAAGATTGTTTTTATTTTGACTCCATAACAATTCTCTGCCTGAACAATTTAAAATTGTTTTTAAAGTTAGAAGCAATATTCTTTAATTACATCACGTACAAGAAATTACTATATCGATAGGTACTTAAGGCGAACTAAAATTTTTTGATGTATCATAAGGTTTAAAAGTCAATAAATGGGCAAAAACATCTTTCACCCTTTTTTACCATCTTTTGAAATTTTCTTAGATTTTATCTTATAATTTAGAACGATAGCGCCCACCACTATTATCACGACTGCAACAGTTGCAATCCATATCCAAATAGGGTCTATCTCTCGAGACGCTTCCGCAAAATATTTGAAATATGCATTTTTAACAGTGGGTATCTGTTTTATTCCTGGATAGTAGTAAAC
>JAIMAA010000064.1 GCA_023512225.1 Candidatus Bathyarchaeota archaeon | reverse complement strand
AACCCAAGCAGCTACTGGTATGGACGAACGCGCCCAGCATTCTGGAACGATGTTGGAACACTACCGCTTGGTTACCCGCTGAGAATCTTGTTTCAAGTGATATCGCAGCCGTGGGCGTCGATAATGAGTAAACAGTGGCTTGCAGATTTCGTAGACCAACTTGCAGAAGCAGCAGGTCACCCAACAGGAGAATGGCTTGGAACATGGGAAAACTGGACACTTTATCACTATCCAACAAGTCCGCTTGAACCTGAGCTTCCATGCATCGACATGATACCCGCAAGCGCTGCCAATCCGGGGGTCGCATGTGGAACAGGACCATACATACTGGACAAATTTGACGCTGCAACTGAGTGGTCTGTGGTGAAATTTGATGACTATTGGAGTGGTTGGCCGGCAAAATGGCCAAATATATATGGTTGCAAACCAGCAGGTTGGGTTACAAAATTGACGGTTAGGCAGAGAAGCTCATCAGCTTGCAGAACTGAACTCATAAATGGAGACTGCGACTTCGCCCACTACGTGTCCAGTTCTAGCTGGTCATCTTTTCATGTAAATGGCGACATATGGAACGAAACCTTGAATGGTATACGGCTCCAGTATTGGCAAGCACCCGAGCTAGAGGTTCAAAGTTTCTTCTTCACATTTAACATCACCCCTGCCGGAGACACCTATGGAAGAATCTATGACTATGGAGTGCTTTCTGAAGACGGAATACCGCGAGACTTCTTTAGTAATATTCATGTCAGAAAAGCCTTTGCATATTGCATAAACTCCACATATCTGATTAATGATTTGCTTGCTGGAATGGCTTATCAACCAATAACTTTTGCGCCCTCTGGTTTACCCTATGTTAATCTAACGCAAAGTTACTACTCTCTCTACATTGAAAAGGCCAAAGAAGAGTTTGCTCTAGCATGGAATGGGCAACTGCTGAGCACGGGGTTCACTATAGTATTGCCATATTCTGACACATTTAGTGCATCAGTATGCCAAAACATTGCACAGTATATTGTGAATATAGGCAATGAAATAGCCAGTAGCAAGTTTCATGTGCAACTCAAGATGGTGTCATGGAGTCAGTTCTCAGAAGCACTTCAGAGGCATGAATTACCAACATTCATGGCAGGTTGGCTATCTGACTCTGCAGATATCCACAATTTTGCTTATTCATTTCTTCACAGCAATGGAGCCTTTGCATCTTTTCAAAACTAT
Source organism: Candidatus Bathyarchaeota archaeon (assembly GCA_023512225.1). Taxonomy (GTDB): domain Archaea; phylum Thermoproteota; class Bathyarchaeia; order Bathyarchaeales; family Bathycorpusculaceae; genus DSLH01. The sequence continues at coordinate 8,245 of JAIMAA010000064.1, read as the reverse complement.
AAAAATCAAGCAATAAATGACCTAATAGACAACGGTGTCCGTGTCCCAGACGGTCCATTGAGACAAGCAATCTACTATCAACTGGAAGAATTATACTACGAGGACGTTCCATCCGTGCCTTTGTACTCACCAGTCACAAGGTGCTATTTACGAGATCGAGTCTACGGTTATTACTATAACGCCTTGTACCCTGGCATATTCGCATACAACATCTGGAAATGGACTTACCAAAAAGGCGACGTAAACTATGATGGAAAGGTAAGCATGACCGACATAGTAACCGTAGTAGACTCCTTCGGTTCCTACGCATATAAAGACAAGACTTTCGCTTTTCATCCTCGTTGGAATTTCCACTGTGACATAGATGACAGCCCAAGATACAGATGGCGGGACCAGAAAACCGACATGGGTGACATCACACAAATCTGCAGCAACTTTGGCAAAACAAGTGTTCCTTGGCAACCGCCACCATAATCTAAAGCATCTTTGAAAATTCCTATTTCAAAAAGCTCAGTAGCTGTAATTCTGAAATGATAACTAGGATTCTTCAGCTGGTTTTTCCCAAAGCTCGAGCATTTTCTTTTTGAGTTCTCTGCGTTTTCTATGAAGATAGCGGTACACTGTGCTGTGTAAACTTCCTTCTATCAGCATTTGGATGGCTTCTCTTGCGGCTTGTGCTTGCTCCATGTTTCCAATTATGCTGACCGTGTGTCCATAAACAGATATGTTAGTGTCTGTCAATTCCTCTATGGTTTTGCGGGTTTTGCCATTCATTCCTATTATTCGCCCCTTGATGCGACGAATGTCTGATTCAGATTTTCCGAAAACAGTTCGCAAGTCTATAACGTCTAGAATGGCGTCTTCATCACGGATTAAGCGGAAAGCATGTTCAGAAGAAAAACCTCTTCCAATGGCTGTCACAACATCTTTCGCTCTGAAAAGCAAGCTTGGGTCTTCAGCTTTTTCACTAAGCGTGAGCGTTACGCCGCCTGTTTCGCTGTCTATCTGTAACTGAACCATAAGTTTTTCTTCGATGCTTTTTTTGGTTTTGCCTTCCGGTCCTATTAAAACGCCTACTCGCTCTTTTGGTATTCTAACGAACGCGCTAGGTTTCGCCAAGACTTGTAACCTTCCTGTAACATTCTTCTACTGATGAAACTTCAACGCCCAGCTTACTGAAAAATTTGTTCAAATTTGTCAAGTCTCTGCGCAAGAGAAATTCTGCCATAGGATGCGAAGTAAGAACTGCTTGGGACATGTCAAATAACACCGGGCGTCCTCTCCAAATCATAATGTTGTATTCACTTAAATCTCCATGGACAAGTTCGGCTTTAGTATACAATTTTTTCAAATAACCTAACAATGTCTGATAAGTTTTCTCTGGATTCTTTGGCGGAAGTTCCTTCATTGACGGAGCAGTAACCCCTTCTTCGCCTATAAACTCCATTATCAACACATTGTTTTTCACGGCAATAGGTTTTGGCACTCTCACCTTTGCCTTCGTTGCCAACTCTAAGTTTTTATATTCCTTCTGAGCCCACGCAAAAATCAGCGAGCGCGTGTCACGCCTTAGGCCTGTGAATCTCGGGTCACCCTCGATGTATTTGAGAATGCCTTTTCGGAATTCTGCCGAAACAGTTAAGTAAATTTTTATTGCCAATTCGTTTCCTTGCCTGTCTTTTCCCCAGTAAACCCGTGATTCCTTTCCAGCCTTAACAACACCATATATTTCGTTTATTGTTCCCTTATTCAAAAAATCGTAGATTACCATCAATGTTGAGCGGTCAAAAACTTCTTCTAAAGCTTCATACTCTTCGCTTCGTTTTTCCTTCATTAACTGCTCGGTTTCATAACGTTTTTCTTTTCTTCGAAGTCTTTTTTCAACACGTGTTTCAAAAGGCACACTTATTTCCCCATGTACACACAAAAATTTAGATGGTTAAATAGCCCTTTTTTCGAAGCAACTCCGCTTGGGCTTTGGTGTAACGCCAAATCAAGTCGCCCCGCTTGTCAGATTGGAAATCCCATGGGGAAACCAATACAACGTCTCCTTCTCGTATCCAAACCCGTCTTTTCATTTTTCCGCGTATGCGGCATAAACGTTCGTGTCCATCTTGGCATTTGACTAGAACACGGTCAAAGCCTAGTAGTTTGACAGCTACTCCTAAGATGTCGTTTGCGGATGGATATATCATTTCGCTTAATTCTTCTTCTGTTAGGACCTTCTTCTTGCCCACCTAAGCACCTCAAATGTATTCTTCTAAAAGAAGTATATAACTTCCTTAAAAGTTATGCTCATTCAACCATGTATTTCAACAATAGATTTTACTTTTATCCTTACTTTACCGAGATAGCTTTTACAAATTCCGTTACAAGTTTTATAGCGTTCCTTAAATCGTCAATGTGCATGATTGAGGCAGGTCCATGAATGTATCTGCAAGGCACTGCTACGGTTCCACTTGGCACACCTGCCTTCGTGAGATGAATTGCGCCCGCGTCTGTTCTGCCCATCGGCACTTTCTTGAACTGAAAGGGAATAGCCTCTTCTCTTCCCACTTTAATTAGAGTTTTAAGGATAACAGGATGAGTGAAAACCGTTTTGTCCAATATCGTTATGACGGGGCCTCCCTTAATTTTTGATGAGACTCTGTCTGGTCTGGTATTCGGGACATCAGCAACGAATGTTCCTTCTAAGGCTAATCCATAATCTGGGTCTACTTGCCAAGCCGCAGTTCTTGCTCCTCTCAATCCGAGTTCTTCTTGAACAGAGCCAACAGCTACAATGTTGTATGGCGAATCTTTCATAGATTTGAACGCTTCCGCAAGAACTGTGCATCCGGCTCTGTCATCAAATGCTTTACCCCTAAAATACCCGTCGCCTATATCTGTAAATTCAACATCAAAAACGCCTATCGTGCCCACTTCTGCGCCTTTTTCTTGTGCTTGGTTGAAGTTGTCGGCGCCTATGTCGATGAATAGGTCTTCTTTGGGTATTACTTTATTTTGTTCTTCAAGCGTCATTATGTGAGGTGGTTTGGTTCCAATTATTCCCTTTAAGTAGCCTTTTTCTCCTTTAAGGAGTACTCTCTGTCCAAGCATGATGTTATTTGTTATGCCTCCGAGCGTTTCAAACCGCAGAAAGCCATTTTCTTCTATGAATGTGACTATGAAACCTACTTCGTCCATGTGCGCCGAAAGCATAACTTTGGGATAACCTTCTTTTCCGTTATGATAAAAGAATATGTTTCCAAGTTTGTCAACACGCGTTTCATCAGCGTATTCTTCAAGTTCGGTTTTAAGAATCTCCGCCACATCTTCCTCGTTTCCTGAAGGTCCAAAAGCGTTTGATAGTTTTTTAAGAAGTTCGATTTCTTTTAGCACAGTGGTTACCCGCAATCTTTTCCTATCGGTTTTTAAAGTTAAGTTTTGCCCTTGAAAATTGCGTTTTAGCATGTGCAAAAACTGTGTCATCATGCTATTAGGCACGTGAGGCTTCAAGTTCTTTTTAACATAAATTAATTAGCACAAAGTCTACATCTTCACTATTTGCGCGTGTGGTATCCCCTCTATGTTAAGAATTGCTTCAGGATGCACGTATCCCTTTTCCACAGCTTTTTTAACAACATTTGCACCTACCATATTCACTATCGTTGAGTTTTCTATCATAGCCATAGCTTCTTCAATACTTACCTTTGTGCCTTTGTAAAACTCTTCTTTGACTTGAAAAACTATTTTGCCTTCGCAGAGGGTTTTTCCGAGAATCTCAGCGTCGCACATGGCCAATAGTACGTTATTGCCGATTTTCCGAAGTTTAATGTAGACATCCAATTGTTAGCCGCTCATGTTAGAGTTGTTGCACTGCTGACCTTGCTCCGCATGCTTCGCACACTAGAAATGAGAGTCGCTTCTCTTTTACAATCTTTGTGTCGGGACGCTTGCAAACTGGGCATGTAACGAAGGTTTCCATGTATCTTTGTAAGAGTCTTTCTATAGTTTCATGTGAGAATTTTCCTTTAAAAATAGCTCGTGACTCCTGTATAGTCGCTGCAGTGGCGGTTTCACGTGTCAAAAACTTCAACAAATGCTGTGGATCACGGTTTAATGCGTCTGCAATTTCTTTGAAGTTATAGATTATTGTGCGCATGCCAATAACTGAATGGTTCAATCTAGGCAGTTCTAGTCGTTCTTGTTTTGAAGTAATTTCTGGAATTTGGGAACGCGCTTTTTTCAGTAGCGCATCATAGTCATATTTCATCTGCTTTTTCTCCGTGACAAACATGAAGTCATAATCATATTTAAAACTTATAATACCGCTTAAGCATAAGAGAGATCGCGAAAAAGAGGAAACCTAATGGGTTATGTTTACCTTTATACCGGGACTGGTGCGGGAAAAACTACAAACGCTTTGGGCTTGGCTCTTCGTTCAATTGGACACAAACACAAAGTTGTCATAATTCAATTTTTGAAGTGGTGGAAAAACACTGGCGAATACAAGATTCAAAAGATGCTTATGCCTTATTATGAGATTTATCAGTTTGGCAGAAAAGGGTGGCATGGGTTAGACAATCTTAACGAACGAGACAAGAAACTGGCGTATAAAGCGTTAAGGTTTGCTGAGAAAATTCTTAAGGAAAAGAAGCCGCATCTGCTAGTTTTAGACGAAATTAACCTTGCTTTGTACTGTAAACTTCTGGATGTAAAGGAAGTTCTGAAGTTACTGGACAAGGTTCCTAAAAAAACTGATGTCGTATTGACCGGAAGGTTTGCTCCGAAGGAACTGATAGACCGTGCAGATTTTGTAAACGAAATAGTTGACATTAAACATTTGAAAGAAATGGTTGCAACAAAAGGAATACAATATTAACCTTAAATTTGAACATCCTAAAACGTAGCATTTCCCCTTAAAAACTTAGAAAACTTAAAGAACATACCACGATTTAGTGTTTAATTCGCCACGGTGAAAACATTGAGTAGGCATAATCATCCATACATACCAAATTCTCAACCAGAAATCAAACAAGAAATGCTGCAAGAAATCGGCATAAAAAGCATTGATGAGCTATATGCGGATATTCCCGAAAAATACCGGTTGAGAAAATCATTGAATCTTCCTGAGGCTTTATCTGAGTTTGAAGTTAAAAGGCATGTTGAAGCTTTACTTTCAAAGAACAAGACATGCAGTGACATGTCAGTTTTTTTAGGCGCTGGGTGTTGGCCGCATTATGTACCCGCAGTTGTGAAGGAAATAGTTCAACGCAGCGAATTTCTCACGGCTTACACGCCTTATCAGCCAGAAATTTCACAGGGTATGCTTCAAGCACTTTTCGAATATCAGAGTATGATTTGCGAGTTAACTGGCATGGACGTTGCAAACTGTTCCATGTATGATTGGGCTTCGGCTTTAGGCGAAGCTGCACGTATGGCAGTACGCGTAACTGGAAGAAACGAACTTCTAATTCCAAAGATTATCCACCCGGAAAGAGCCGCAACTTTAAATGTTTATGCTGAGCCGGCACGAATAAAAACGCAGCAAATAGCCTACGACCAAGAAACTGGACAAATAAGCCTTGAAGATTTAAAAAACAAATTATCCGATAAGACAGCAGCCGTTTACATCGAAAATCCCTCCTATCTAGGTTTCATCGAGACACAAGTCAATGAAATTAGTAACGAAGCACATGCACATGGTGCCCTTGTAATAGTTGGTGTTGACCCGACATCACTCGGCATTTTGAAGCCTCCTGGCGAATACGGTGCAGACATTGCCATCGGTGAGGCTCAACCCTTAGGCAATCCTATGAATTTTGGCGGTCCACTTCTGGGAATCTTTGCTTGCCGTGACGACATGAACTTGATTAGGCAAATGCCCGGTCGCATAATTGGGTTAACAACGACTACTGACTGTAGCAAACAAGGATTTTGCATGACCTTGCAAACGCGTGAACAACACATAAGACGTGAAAAGGCAACATCTAACATTTGTTCTAACGAAGCATTGTGCGCCGTAGCATCGGCTGTTTATATGGCTTTACTTGGTCCTCAAGGTTTTCGTAAACTTGGTGAAGCAATAATGTACAAAGCCAATTATGCCATGCATTTGCTCTCAAAAATCGACGGCGTAAAAGCGCCAGTCTTCAAATCTGCTCATTTCAAAGAGTTCACAGTCAATTTTGACGGCACTAAATCTCGCGTAGAAGAAGTTCATAGAAAACTTCGTCTTAAACACCAAATCCATGGTGGCAAAAACCTTTCTCTAGAGTTTCCTGAGCTTGGCGAAACCGCTCTCTATTGTGTAACTGAAATTCATTCAAAAGAGGAAATTGAGCGTCTAGCAGAAGCTTTAGAGAAAATTTTGGCAAAATAGGTGATGATTATATGTATAAGCAAGCAAGTTGGAATGAACCCGTGATTTTTAACATGGGAAGAAGTGGGCGCGTAGGGCACATTCTGCCAAAAGTCGAAGACGAAATCAAGAGAGCCATCGGAGACTTGAAGACAGCTATACCCGAGAATATGCAACGAGCAACTCAGCCAAATCTTCCGGAACTTTCAGAAGCTGAAGTTACCCGCCATTTCATACGTTTATCTGAAATGAATTACGGCGTTGATTCTGGCTTCTATCCGCTTGGAAGCTGCACAATGAAATACAACCCAAAAATAAATGAAAATCTGGCAAGCTTACCAGCCATAAATATGATTCATCCATATCAAGACGAAAGCACCGTGCAAGGTATTCTCGAAATCCTCTATAAACTTGAGCGCTGGCTCGCTGAGATAACCGGTACTTACGAAGTTTGTTTACAACCAGCTGCAGGTGCACATGGAGAGTTTCTGGGAACCCTACTCATGCGGGCATATCACAAATTTAAAGGCGAAAATGAAAAGCGAACCGAAGTAATCGTTCCAGACTCGGCTCACGGCACGAATCCCGCGAGCGCAACCATGGCTGGATTCAACGTGGTAGTTGTTCCATCAGATGATGATGGCTGCGTTAGCCTAGGCGCATTGAAAGCGGCTGTTTCTGAACGAACTGCGGGACTGATGCTTACTAATCCAAACACACTTGGCATTTTTGAAAAGAACATCGACGAAATAGCTAGGATTGTTCACGAGGCTGGCGGGCTCCTATACTATGACGGAGCAAACCTAAATCCAATCTTATGCAAAACTAGACCAGGTGACATGGGCTTCGACATAGTCCACATAAACATTCACAAAACATTTAGCACACCTCACGGCGGAGGCGGTCCAGGAGCAGGACCAGTAGGCGTTTCTAAAGAATTGGCTAGGTTTTTGCCTGTTCCCCGAATAGTTTTTGATGGCAAACATTATCACTTTGATTATGACAGACCAGACAGTATCGTAAAAATTCGGAGTTTCTATGGAAATGTTGCGGTTTTGTTGAGGGCTTATGCGTATATTTTAAGTTTGGGCTTTGAGGGGTTGAAGGAAGTTGCTGAAATCTCCGTTTTGAATGCCAATTACCTTGTGAAGAAGCTTAAAGAAATTAGAGGGTTAACGCTTCCATACAACAGTGAAAAACCAAGAAAGCACGAGTGCGTCTTCAGCGCTAAAACTCTAAAAAACGAGACTGGCGTTTCAGCCTTGAATATTGCTAAACGTTTGCTTGACCATGGAATACACGCACCAACGATCTATTTTCCCATGATTGTTGACGAAGCTTTAATGATTGAACCTACAGAAACCGTTGAGAAGGAAGAACTTGACCACTTCGCTGAGGTTATGCAGAAAATATGCGAAGAAGCTTACACAAACCCAGAAATCGTTTTGAAAGCGCCGCATAACACTGCTGTCCCTCGGTTGGATGAGGTGAAAGCTTCGCATCCCAGAACTATGACTTTGAGTTGGCGTATGCACCAGAAAAGAAAAGGAAAAGATTTGTAAAGTTCATGCAACGGTTTATATATTATTCATTCGTCTTCTATGTAAAAAAAGAAGTGGGTGTGTAGAGTTTGACGGAATTAGAAGACAAAGTACGTGAAGTCGTTGGCAAAGTTGTTGACCCTGAGACTGGTCTGACTTTTGCTGAGATGCAGATGATAACGAATGTTAAAGAAGAAGATTCGGGCGTTGTCAAGGTAGAATTTGTCCCTTCAAGCCCCTTCTGTCCAATCGCTTTCAAACTTGCCATGGACATTAAGAATGCAGCTTTATCTGTTGCTGGCGTTAAGAAAGCCTTAATCTACTGTCACGGGCACATGATGGAACAGCAAATTAACGAGGC
>JAIMAA010000063.1 GCA_023512225.1 Candidatus Bathyarchaeota archaeon | reverse complement strand
GGTTTGGCTCTTGAGGCGAACTCGTCGAGGTTGATGTAGGCGTTTTTGCCGCTTGCCAACAAGCCGAGATTGACTGTGCCGAAAGTGTAGCCTGTTCCGCTTCCTGTGATTTGGAAATATAAGCCCACGTCGTCGTGATTGAAGTAGCGTATTGTTAAGCCAAGCTTAACGGGGTCTGGAAGGTTTGCAATGTCACGGTATATAGTGCGTTTCGGTTCTGGTGCTGGCGGGTCAACGTCTGAAAGCCTAAGTTCTATTGTCATAGTATCCACCTTGTGCCTCTCCTAAGGCTCCTGTTCCACTTGGTTCACGTACTTCTATTGGTATTGTTTCGCCCCATGGTCGGTTGTCGTATCCACTGTATCCTGGATCTTCCATCCATATTGTGCCTATCAAATTGTCGTAGTTGAAAGCAGGTGGACATAGTGGTTTTTTTGCAGTGCTTATGCTTGACATATGTAGTAAACCAACACGTCGCGATATGTACACAGGGAACTGCTTAGGTACTAACGGAACGCTTCTTCCAATGACTTTTTTCAATAAAGACCACTTCCTCTTTTCGTAGACTGTATACACTGTTACTCTTCTTCTCCAACTAATTGTCCATAGCAGGTAGCAGAAGTACTGATATATTTAGCTTTAAGTTCTACCTTGGAGGTTCCATCGCCCACTATTTTTTTAACTACGTCTTCATCCCAATAGTGCATTGGGAACCAATCTGTAAATGGGAGCTTTCCCATAATGCTGTAAGGAACTGTTATTTCTTGCTCTCCTTTCCAGAAGACCTGCGCTACAACATCTTCAGAACAGGAGACCACTATTTTCGTCAAGTGGAATCGTCTTCCTGATTTTGGAATGTAGAAGCACACTGTCTGCCATTCACTTGAAGTAGTGATGGAACCTTGAGCTACGATAGTTCCCTCAGGCTGTGCAATAACAGAGAACAATGGAGGAAGCGCTGGAGGAACAGGAGGCACCGCTACTGGAGGAATAACCACTGGAGGAGCCATTGGAGGAGGTATTCGCCAAACTCTTGCAATGGCTTTAAGCCACCCCAAGATTTCGGCATCAGTTTTTGCGATGTACTCCCAGAGGAGATCTCTTCTGGTGAAGTATCGACTAAGCACATCTAAAATGGTTGCTGTTGGAATCTCCTTGGATTCTTCCTCTTTCGCAGTCACCTACTTTGCAGCTCCTGCAAAGTATATTGCCGCTCCAATTAGAACTACTACCCCGATTACCGCAATTCCAATTACTATTGGTTCCCATGGAACTGCAGGTGCTTCGGGAGGAGCCACAGGCGGAGGTGGAATTACTTCGGGAGGGGGAGGTGGAATTACTACGGGAGGTGGAGGTGTTGGAGGTGCAGGTGCTTCAGTTACTTCTATCGGCACAGCCGAACTTCTAACAAGAAATATTTCAGTCATCTTTTCTTCAGCCACTCCTCGATTGTTAAACCATAATTCTTTGATAATATTGTAAGATCCTTTAGATCTACTTTGTTATCTTTGTTCAAATCACATTTTGGATTCCAATTAGGAGAGCCTGGTACTGAATGATAGGCTTTTGAAAGTAGATTGCGATCCTCTTCATTTATAACCCCATCTGAATTTATGTCTCCCAGACTTGCAAACTCTTCTGCCAATCTTTCAGGAGCATAAACTTCTACGTAGGCATAATAGGTCTTCGCAGTAGGTAAAGATATTTCGAACTTGAAGTTCCCGTTTCGGTCTGTGAAGGCTTCTTTCTGGATAGCGCCATTTATCAGCAATACCACCTTCAAGTCCTTTATAGGGGTCGAATCTGCGTATACGGTTCCAAAAAGCTCTATTGTCTCTCCTGGTTCTGGAGTTGTTTTGCTGGGGAGGAGCGAAACACTGAACACTTATGGCATCCCTCCACTTTCGGCTTAACTTAAAGGGGAAACGCTTCCATGTGCAGATATGTCAACTATGCCTCCAGATGTTTGTATGAATGAGAACCTTACACCGTGATCGTAGTCGTAAGCTTCTATTATCAACGGATACCTCCAGCTTCTTCCTATGTGTCCTTTTGATGGAATTATGAAGCCCTTCACTTTGATCCACATGAGAGTAGTTGTTTCAAGGTTTTTGCACACTTCTATATATGCCCGTGTTTCTTGTTCGGACTCCAAGTCGAACTCGTATAATCTGAGTTTGTTGCCAGCTTTGATTTTGTAGTATCCTGCACTTGTACTCACTGCGTCAATTACCATGTTTGTTATAGCTATTTCGGAAATGCTGCCAGTATGGGTAGCAAACAGTGAAACAGGTTTTTCTTTTGGGAGTAAAACTTCACTCATGATATTTCCCCCCCTTACACCCAATGTCCAAGAGCTCTCCACTCTGCTATTACGCTTTCAATTTCTTCTTTAGTAGCCTTTATTGGAATAGGTCTTGTGATCTTCATCTTATCTTTCATGTCATATGTGAACGGTCTCCTGCCGTAAATTGTGAACCACTTTGGTTCAGGTCTCCATTTTTTAGTTAAGATATCGTAGATGATTTGAGCATCTGTTACATATTGCACATTGTAGACTCCGTACCAAAAGCGGATGTAAGGGTTTACTGTTTCTGAGCCGTATGGATTGCGGAAATACCATTCTAGATGAACCTCAGGAATGCTCATTACTTCAATTGGAGGCCACAAGAAGCCATAAGGCATTGTTTGCTCCGCTGGAAGAAGATCGTGGTAGTCCGATTGAAGATAACCACTGATCCACGAAGGATAAATGCGCATTGGAGGATAGCAGTCTAAAAGTATATGCAGTAGATAATCCACATCATCAAAATAGAATACGTCGTTGAGTGAAACCCCCATCCAAGTTCCAGCTAATCTGGTTAAAGAAGAGGTGCTCGCAGGTGCAATTGCTTCTTTCAACCTTCCATATTCAAAGGGTCTTACCATTTTGTCAAGAACTTTGAAGACCACAATTCCTTGTGCTTCACGGAAGATACAATGTAGAACTCCTAGGTCTCCGACATCTAAGAATATTTTCTCATGCATTTTTCCACCACGAACAACATATGCTTCTTCCTTCATAAAAAAGTTTCCATGAATCTGCGAATCCGCTACATTAAAATAAGTTATCGGTCTCAAAATTATCTGAAGGAATAGGTTATGCCTACTGTCACACTGCGCCCTATTGCAAATGATACTCCTATAGAATTACTGCCGGAGCCCTCTACTGTTGTGAATTGGGACTGCGTCGACGAAGAGCCACCAAATGATTCCACTGATTACGTTTATCTACCGGGGGAGGTTGAACCTGTTGAAGGCCGCGATGTTTATGATCTCCCAGATAGTGGCATTCCTTCTGGCAGCACCATCAACAGCGTTACGGTGGTAACTCGAGCACGCAAAACAATAGCAGCAGTTGCAGCAGATGTACAACCACTGCTAAAAATTTTAGGAACCATATATTATGGGATTTCGTCGCCTTTAACTACTACTTGGACTACTTTCAGCCAAACATGGACTACAAGTCCAGCAACGGGTTCTCCGTGGACCCTTGAAGAGATTAATACTTTAAAGGCGGGAGTAAGGCTTGCTGTCGATGAAGAGCCATGTGTAGCAGAGTTCACTTACCTCAGGATTGATGTCGATTATACTCCGCCGCCTCCAGCAGTAGTGCTTAGGCCCATCAGGAAGATGGATTTAGGACCCCATCCGCGCTCAAGGTTTCTTTTCACACCTACAATGATTCTTAAAGGAGTAGGAGCGCCACTGCCTTTATGGGACGAATGGGATTGTTTATGGGTTGCGGTTCTTTAAAGCATAAAAGGAAGATTTGTGATTTTAAGTATTGGGAAGTAGATGAGTGAGAGCTATATTCAATTGCCTCCTGACTCAACTGGGAAGAAGCTACGCACTGTAGCGGAGACTATCGGGCCAAATGTGGTTCATTCGAAGGTTGTTAAGATCTCTGGTGAAGCAGTTAAGATCTCTGGTGAAGCAGTTAAAACTACCGAACTTGGCTATTACTCAGCCCCTATAAGTGGAGGAGTAATTGCAAACATTGTCAGCGGACAAGTTGTCCTGCACACTATCACTATAAACGATAGAACCTCAGGTTATTATATGCTAGTGAGAGATTCTTGTAGTGGCGCAGTTGGGACAGTAATCGCTATGATTTTTGGAGCATCAAGGGTTTTGCCTCCAACCACTCTGTTTTTCGACTGCATAATGCTCAGCGGTATAGTTGTAATCACTTCTGGAGCCACTTGGCATGCCACCGTAACGTATAGGAGGACGTAACTACCATTCATTTTCATCCAAAATTTGTCTATAAAGTTTTTCGTAAGAAGAGGCCATGGCCTCCCTAGAAAACCTTTCTGCATTGCGTCTGCAGTCTTCAGGTTTAATGGAATCCACCTTCCCTACTGCTTCCACTAAAGCTTCCAAAGGATTGCTTTTAATGTTGTAAACTGCTCCTTTAGGTGTTATTTGCTTATCGAAAACATCGCATATTATTCCACCTTCTTGCACAATTTCTTCTATTGCACCATCATTCAATGCTACTACAGGAGTTCCTGTAGCCATGCTCTCACAAGCTACTAATCCGAAAGGCTCACCCATGGCAGATGGAAACAGCAGACATTTAGCGTTCTGCATCAGTTTAACTTTAACTTTGTGTGGGGCATCTGGATAAAATTTAATTCGAACCCCGTCGCACATGCTTCTTATCTGTTCTAAATATTGTGCATCTTGAACGAAAGTCCCACCAATAATGCACAAATCTATGTTAAGAACATTGGCTACATCTATCGCCAAGTGAGGCTGCTTAAACTTATCTATTCTCCCAACAAAGAGGAGATAATTCGATTTATTCCTCTTAAGAGGAAACTTAGACAAGTTAATTCCGTTGTATACGTATTGACAATTGAAGCCTTGCGCTTTATAGACGTTTTGCATCCACTTGGAAATAGCGATGAGATTCAGCTTAAACGGTGGGGGACTTCTGCTCCACCACTCTAAAGCTATGCGTCCGTGGTGTGTATGGCACACCTTCAAATGTGGGTTCTTAGCTTTAACTGCATATTCAAAACCGAACCAATTGTGTCCATGAACTATGTCGAAGTCTTTAAGCTGGTCCTTATAGACTTCGTACATTGCTTTTTCTGCCTGAAGCCAATTGACTTGTGTTGTTTCTGTAGCTTTTCCACAAGGAATCACCTCGCAACCTTTAACTTTTGAGCCGTCGGCTGCGAATATAGTTACATCATGCTTCTGCGCTAAGCATTCACCTAAATCTGCAACTATCTGCTCCAAGCCGCCGTATGTTCGTGGAGGGGTCGTTAAGAAAGGAGTGGAAACCAATGCGATCTTCAGGCGCTTCTTCTTAGTCTTCCTCTTCGTAGTTTGCGTATAATATATTGGTTGTTGATGTTGAAGTGTTGTCTCAGAGAAAGCCTCAACCACGAAAAATGCCCACCCATCGTACATTAAATTCTCAATATTATAGTCCTGTATACCTGCTTCTTTAAGTTGTTGCTCAAGCATCTCCTTATTATACCAACGACGATGAAACAGATGCTTATAGCCATCTTTAGCGCAGAGCAGCTTTGCATGAGGATTACTCTCTTTCGCAAGCTCCTCAATTGTTTTCCCTGTTCTTCTTAGAAGTTGCTCCAAATTTTCAAAGGGACGATATTCTGGAATCCAATTGGCTGGATCGGGGATAGTTATTAGGAGGCGTCTTGCTACCCTTTTTGCGCCTTTCAACACTTTTACTGGATCTTCGACATGCTCTAATAAATCCCCCAAAACAGCCACGTCGAAGCTTTGGTCTGGGAAACTTTTAGATGGATCTATTAAATCATGCGCATCCATCTGTATGAAGTTTGGCAAGTCGTAAACGTCTAAATCTATGGAAGTTACGTAAGGCTCAAACCGTGAGCCTCTGAAAATCCAACCGTCTGCGCTTCCCACGTCCAAGATCTTCTCTCCTACTTTGCATTTGCTTAGAATCCAAGACTTCCTAGTCACTTGTGTAGGCTTGAAAGCTTCAATAATCATGTCGGTTGCACAATTGGGGTGAGGTCTTACGACAACAATGGAGAATCCTAATTCTTTGAATAGTCTTTGGGCGTATTCTGGTGAGAAGCCACATTTGTGAAAGCCGTACTCGTGCTCCTGACCGCCAAAAATTGTACATGAAATATCTTCACTCCACTCTTTTGTAGCTATCACCAATTTGCACTGTTCAAGAAGATTCGCAGTGATTATTTTGGCCTTGCCACCTGGCTTAAGAATCCTCAGAATCTCCTTTATGAATTCCTTCACCTTTCTCCATGAAATATGCTCAAGCACATACGCTGAATAAACCAGATCATATTCGTCACTTGGAAGAGGAAGTGGAGACGTCTCAAAGTCCGCTACTATGTCGACTGTTGGAAGCGGACGCACATCCACATTCGGACGGTACCGAGGATTTTCTCCTCCACCAAGCTCAACAACTTTCAAGATACAACTCCTCATATTGCTTTCTAATTCTATCCCATGTGTACTGTTCAGCTTTCTTTCTTGCGTTCATTCCCATTCTTCTAACCTCATCTGGCTTATCATAGAAATATTGAATCTTCTCGGCTATTTGTTCTGAACTTCGTATGGGCACTACGAAGCCTTCTTTGCCATCTTCGACTATTTCATGCACACCCGCTCCTTCGGTTACGATGACAGGTCTTCCATGCGCCATAGCTTCAAGAACTGGAATTCCAAAAGCTTCGGTCACTGAAGGTTGAACATAAACTGAGCATTTGTTATAGATCTCTGATACACTAGGAACATATCCTGTAAAATGGTACTTCCCTGCTGCATACCATAGAAGATTTGCGATTTTATTCCCAGAATCTCCAGCTAGAATCAAAGTTTCTTCTGAGAAGTTCAATTGCGACCACGCACGAATCAGATGAAATAATCCTTTATCCGGTCCAAACTGTCCTAAGTATGCAACGTCAAACTTTTCTGGAACAGGCTCCACTTTTGCAGGCACATAGCAGCCATGAGGAATCACTACAACATCTCCTCTTGGTCGAAGCTTCTGCTTAAGATATTCCGCGCTTGATTTAGATGGAAAAATGACTACATCTGCTTCTCTAATGTATTGACTATATACCTTCCATAGGATTGGATCCGTTATATGTACGTAAGGATATTCATATCCTAGTTTCTTGTGCTCTTCTATGCTGAGCTCAATGTTATGTGCAGCTATAGTAAGAAAAACTTTGGTCCCGCTATCCTTAAGGTGTTTCACAGTTTGGGTGAAGGTACCACCGTATAAGTGTGCAATATCCACTTTTTCATTCAAAATCTGATACCAAGTCAAGTAGTCGTAGAGAAAAGGAGTATTAGGAAGGTTATATTTCGAGGGATCTATTTCTTCTTTAGATAAAACCTTCTTCAGTGAAGTCACGTTCTCCAAAGCCAAACTTTCGTTGACAGCTACTATTCCTCCACCAGTTCCAAGTCCTATCTGAGCGTTTGTGATGTAAATAGACGACTTCATTATTCTCTCTAAAGCAAAAGACATCATGAAGAATATATTATTATCTAAACTTCTAAAGTGGAGATGGAACCATCATAATGAACTTTCAAAGTTCCAACATGACTGCATTTGACGTCTGTGAGAACTCTAATTTCGTACCCATACTTAATAAGCTGTTCACAGAAATAGAAGTCCTCAGAAGGAGAAGGAGTATCCCATTTGAACCACGGATAAGGAACCCTCTCAAACACTTCCCTTTTAAGAAGACAAAAGCCGAGACCTATAGCGTCTACGCGAATCCAATTAGAACCTTCAGTCCACCCTTGAATCGGAATATATCCTGCTCCCGAAGGGTTCTTCATCCACATAGCGTAGAAGAAGCCAGCTTTTTGTTTTGCGCGGTATAGTCCTGATGCTACTGGCGCATTACACGCCAAAAGCAGTCGCAGCGCTTGATTTGGATCTGGCGGTTGCTCAACTATGTTGTCTGTGTCTAGGAATAAGATGTGTGTCGTCCTTGGATCTTTCAAGGCTTCTTTAACTAGTTCATTTCTTTCTGTATCTACGTTAAGCACACCGCGCATTAGAATTGTTTGTTTTTCGAAATCTGGCTGTGGGTCTCTGTCTAATGGAGCGAACGTGCGTTTAGCCCATTCTAAGGAAACGCTTCCCCAATGAGGGATTGCGATCTTCACATGCGGTATAACTATTCGTTGTTGGGTTTCTGCTTCCAGCCAAGCCATTTATTCCAAGCCTTTTTCTTTGCGATATCTTTTTATAACTATTTCATCAAGTCTTCTTAAAAGATGCTGCTCCAGCTGAATTAAGGCTACACTGTCTGAACTTTCAGGATGCTTCTCCAACTTTTGTCTCCAAGATCTTATTATTTTGACAAGTTCTAGAAGCTCCTCTTCGTCGAACTGGTATTTATCTGCAGCTTTTTTCTGTTCTATAGGGACAGTCATAACATCACATCCGTAGGAGAATACATGGCTTTATAAAACAAGTTAATGTATTCAGAAACTCCCTTCTGAAAATCCCCTTGTAATGGGATAATGTTTCTGAACACTAGCATAGGTACAGTTTCGTCTACTTCGAATTTTAGTTCTCTATTGAATTTTATTTGTTTCATCATCTCAGCAAGTTTAGAAGACTTAACGTCTTCTACAGAGCGAATGTTCAAGTTCCGAAGCCACTCAAACAAGGGCTTCAGATGCATATTGTCTTTGAGAAGAACCGAATGACTTCTCTGAAGTGAAGTGGCTACTTCTCTCGTCACCACCTTTCCGAACAATGTGTCGAATTCCATTCTATAATACACCTACGTATGTAACGCGGTCCCCTGAAACCATAGCTAATAGTCTTATTCTTCCAAAGTTGTCTACATCTAAGTTTATCGCTTCCCCAGGCTCCAATACGAAGCCTTGTCCAGACTGCATAGGAACTCCTGAAATGTAAATATCTCCACTGTTCTTAGATAGAGCCTTTATAGTCACACTGACACAAGGTCCAGAGGTAAGAATAACACCACCTGAAACTGCCGACACTGCGAATATGCCTCCGCTTGTAATGCTAGTTGGGACTTTTATATCCACCACTTCACCTGAAACTTTGCTGACAACGACACCTGAAGTGACAACCACCGATTCTCCTGAAATCTTTGCGATGATGATGTTTCCAGAAACTGATGCTGCTACAACGCCGGAAGTAACTATTACTGACTCTCCGCTAACTTTGGCTACAACTAGTCCAGAAACGACGTTTATTGCGCCTGAAACAACATGTATTTCACCTGAATGAACGAAAACAGGTTGACCACTGACGTTTGTAGTTACTGCTGTAACAACGTAAATGCCGCTTGCAAGATAAACTCCCGATTGTACAACAACTTGCTCACCACTTATCTTCACAGGTTGACCGGATACTAAGACTACTTGTCCTGATACTCGCGCATAAGTTGGTATTGAGGATGCTCTTGGCATACATCTCCCCTAGAAAGAAGTGCTTATTAGATTATTAGGTTTTTTACTTCAGTGCAGCCCATGTAACCCTGTCTCCACTGATGACTGCAACTAATCTTATAGTATTGAGATTTTGAACTTCAACATTCCAGACTTCCCCAGGCTCAAGGAGAATTCCATGTCCACTATAGGGTCTTGTGCCATCTTCATCTCCGCCTATGTAGATGTCACCGCTGTTTTTAGCTAAGGCTTTAATGCTCACTGCAACAATTTGTCCACTACTTAAAACAACTCCTCCTGAATTAGCTGGGACTCCTAGTACTCCAACACCATCTATCTTTTCAGCAGCCGCAACTGCGCCAGTATAAGTTGCACAAGTTTGAGTAATAGTTACCTTACTTGGAACTTCATAACCCATAATATCACTCCCAATATCCCACTATAAATCTGCAAACACCTGTTCCAGGCGGATTAGATACTATTATATCTAAGAAGTCGTGAGCAGTTATTCTTGCGCCATCATAAGCTCTGAATAGATCCGATACGGAACCATCTGTTTGCTTAAGCTTATAATTCAACTTATCGTCACATCTTTCTATCGTCAACCACCGATATGTTCTTCCAGAAACTTCTAAGCCGAGAGCTTCATCAGCATGTTCAGTTGTTAAGTCTACTTCCACTGTTTTAGTTTTATTAGTACGTCTAGAAGACTTTCGAACCTCTTCTAAGATCTGCTCAAGGAGCCTCTCTTCTTTCTCACTGTGCCAAAGTCCCAAAGCCTAGTAGACACCAACAAG
>JAIMAA010000062.1 GCA_023512225.1 Candidatus Bathyarchaeota archaeon | reverse complement strand
GAAGTATTCTAACCCTAGACTGGTTATGTTTTGTATGGCTTCTGAATCCAGAGAAATATTTAGTTCCTTAGCCAATTCATGAATCTCACCGTCTTTTTCTGTGAAAATTCTTTTCACGCTTGTTTTCCGATGATGGCTGTTCATGTTTTCACCCCTTTTTATCAAGAAGGTTTTCAAGCACTTTTCTATCCTTAACGGCTTCTCTTAGAAGTTCTTGCAAACTTTCGATTTCACTCGGTAATTCTGCTACGACTTTCTTTGACTCCTTAATTTTTTCATTAAGGTCTACAATTTCTTTTTCTAGAAGAGTAACCTTCAGCGAAAGCAACCCCATTTTAAGTAGTTCAATTGTTCTTTCTTGGCTTCCTAGCTTATCATATATATCCTTGGGAATGCCGAATTCAATTTTGGAGTTTCTATTACGGCTCAATCTCATGGGCATTTCCTCTCGTTTGTAACATATTCGTTAATGCTTGCTCTGTTCCTTGTCTTCCAACAATTTTTGTTAAACTTTCACCAATTGTCCTCTCAGTTTTTGCGCGCTCTTCACTTGAGAACTGATAGTCTTGCTTTTCAATGTAGGTAGACAGCTCCGTTAACATCTTTTCCAGCGATTTAATTTGCCTCTCAACCAGCCTTTTCATTAAAGGTGCGAGTTTTTCGTCAAATGACTCCGCAGCTATTTGCAAAACCATAACATAATGAGGGATGCACATTCCGCTGGATTCTTCGTAAACTTTCAATAAAATCTCGTCTTGAGAAATTTCCCGTAAAAAAGCTTGCATATAAATTTGCATCATTTCTGAAATGTGATGACATGCTGGGCAATTAAATGCGCTGGGAACAATTTTTGACAATTTCAAAGTAGAAAGTGGTTTTCTCTTATTCTTGAAGCGTAAAATCCGTGGTTTTAATTGTGCAAATTCGAGGTTTTTGTGGCTTTTAACATCCTTAAGTAGCTGTTCAGCAACGCTTTTCAATGTTAATGCCATTCCTAAACCGTCATTACTACACGGTTTGTTTGCTGACGTGAACATTTTGTATGAATGATAATTACAAAAGCCTCTACTTTCGATAACTTTTTGTCTTGTCTTTGCGTCCATCACGTGCTCACCGAGGTAACTATCAATAAACCTACTCTCAAACTTGCTTTCTAGATAACAAAAGAGGCACCTTTTACTGTCACGTAAGGCTTCGTGAATATAATTTAAAGCTACATCTCTCATTTTTTCCGCTCCTTCACAAAAAGCCAAGTTTTTGCAACATGCTTACCGCTTGAAACGTATTTTCAAAGGTTGATATGCCAGAATCCGAACGGGCGAAGCCTCCGTTAGCGTTTTGGCATCGCAGAATAAAATCCACGGTTTGTGCTGGGAATTTGCAACTTTCTCCCATTAGGTTTAAAGCCGTTACTCCATAATATGTGTGCTCCATGTAAGGTGTTACAGAATTGGGAATAACGGTGAATCCACCGTAGGGTTTCTCGCATTTTCTTAAGAAGATTTTTGTATTTTGTAAACTTTTCACGTTGTATTTTAATAAATCAAGCGAAGCCAGTGCATAGTAGGTTGAGTTAATGTTGGAATGCTTGCGCGCGCCAAAACCGCCATTTGCATTTCTGAACTGAAATATCCACTTCTCTATTTCGCTACCATCATACTCTACACTCAACGAATCAGCCAACTCAAGAACCATGAAAGTTAACTCAAACTCGGAGGAAACTTCAGCGTAAACATCTCCCGTGCCAATATTTCTTCTGGAATTAATTATTGAAGAAACGTGTTCTTTGAAACGATAATCTAAAGGTTCACCACACAGAGTCAAAGCCTTAGCAACATAATAATAAGAATAAGTGCTATCCAAGTCAAGTTCAAGCAGCCATCTGATTGTCTTTTCGACGTTTGGAAAGGGAACGTTTAGCATCCTTAAAATGGCTAATCCATAGTAAGTGTCTTGCGCGTTTGACTCAGCTTCGTGACAAAAAGTGTATCCTCCATCTTCGTTTTGGCGATTTACAACGTATTCTATGACGCGCTTGATGTTGCCAGAGTTGACAAATTGCGACCTGCTTGAATCTAACATGTTTTTGTTTTCTAGAGCGAACCGCCCTACTTCACGCAACCTAACATCCACTCTCTTTGTATTGAGTGCCAGTAGAAGCTATCAGCCCCTGCAAGCGCCAAAGCAAGGGCGGTTAAAGGCGAGCTTCATCGCCTTATGTTTTTTGAAAATACAAAACCAAACTGATAAATATTTTCCTATACTTTCTTTAATTTAACGGACCGTTGACAACTTTTTCTTCAAACTCTGCTATGGTTTATACTCTTGAATGGAATAGGACCAGCATTCTAGTGTTGCTCATTTTTTGATGCGGCGGATTTCGAAGACCACCGGGTTTTCTGCGTCTGGACACGCGTTGCATATTACGTTTTTGTCTTCTGCCCATGGAAACTCCACGCCATAACGCATAGCATAGACCTTCGGAAGAATCACCATTAACGCGCTGTAGCAAATGTTGCCTTTCACGGATTTACCGTCAAAAACTATCTTGTCACCAACTTTATGCCCGAACGCACATTTGCCTTTTTGGCTTTTCACGGTAACTTCAACAAGAGACATGCGAATTCCTCAACAAGCATTTGTAAAGAACATAGAATAAAGCTTTACCATAGGTTTGTCATAGCTAGCTTGTTTGACAGAACTTTTCTACATAAATCTTAAGTGTTCAAAAACCGAAGTATAATGCAATAATGGATGAGCTGACGCTTATGAGCAATTTTAAGAACATAATTGAAAAGATTAAATCTTTAGAAGCTGAACGCAAAAATCTCATGTTGGAAATTGAAGAGCTTAAGAAAATGGCGGATTCCAAGGCTAAAGCCTTAGAAAGCGAGATAAGCATGCTCCGGGAAGAAGTGAAATCGTTGCGGGTGCTGCTTGGCGCCGAGGAACCGGAAACCACGTTTGGACAGAAAAAGAAGAAGTAGGCTTAAACATACTTTAGCAGTTCGGTTAAATGCCTTATCGAATTCACATTTGCAAGTCCTTTTCCATCTCGGTCAATCAATATAGGTTTTAGTCCAGCTTTTCGTGCGCCTTCATAATCATACTCAAAAGAGTCTCCTACAAAAATTGCTTCTTCCGGCTTCACGTGAAGTCTGGCAAGAGCGTGAAGAAAAATTTCCTTGTGAGGTTTCGCTTTCTTGCAAGCTTCAACTCCAACGACGATGTCAAAATAGTTTGTTAAGCTAAGTCGTTGAAGGATTTGTTTGAAGTCTTTTTCTGTTCCGTTTGTCACTATGCCCATTTTGATTCTTTTACTTGACAAGTTTGCGAGAGTTTCTTGCACGTCCGGATAAGCAGTCAATTCGGCATATTCCCACCATAACTCGTCAATTTTCCGCGCCAAAAATTCCCTATTTTCTTTTATGCCAAGTCTTTCCAGCATCCTCAAGTTCCATTTAATCCAGTAGTTTTCCCCTAACCTTGCCATTTCTTCAACGTCAAGTTCCCTCTGATTTGCACCGTGAGCCTCTGCAATTTTGTCCAAAGGAACATTGATTCCATGCGCTTCCAATATTTTTCGGTGAATTTCATGAGCATGTATCGTTTTAACCAACGTCCCTCCAAGGTCGAACAGCACTGCCTTAATCTTTCTAACTTTGGGCAAAGTCCGCACCTAAAGAACTAAGTTTTATCTTGTCAAAGATATAATCTAACTTAAAAGTTTGCGGAGAAAGCGCATTTGAAGAGTAATCGCTTGACAGTTAATCTAGCTGGTCTGAAACTTGCTAATCCGACAATGTTGGCTTCTGGAATCTTGGGGTACTCTGCGGAAACATTGGAAGGTATTGTTGCTGGCGGAGCTGGCGCGGTTATCACAAAATCTGTTGGGTTAAAACCAAGAGCCGGCTACGCAAACCCAACGGTTGTTCAAGTTGACTGTGGCTTAATTAATGCCATGGGTCTTCCTAACCCTGGAATTGACGAGTTTGTTAAAGAGATTCGTCAAGCAAAAAAGGTTTTGAATGTTCCTTTAGTCGTGAGTGTCTATGGCTTTTCAGAGGAAGAGTATGCAGCAGTGTCCAAGAAAGCGGCAGACACAGGTGCAGATGCTTTAGAGCTTAACGTTTCATGCCCACACGTCAAAGAAACGGGTTCAGAAATTGGACAAAAACCAGAAACTTTGTCGAAGGTCATTAAGAAAGTTAAGGCTGCAGTGGATAAACCAGTTTTTGTTAAGTTGTCTCCAAACGTTACCAGCATAGCCGACATTGCCGAAGCAGCAGCAAAGGCAGGCGCGGACGCTTTAACCGCTATAAACACTGTTAAAGCCATGGCAATCGACCCAGAAACATCCATGCCCATTCTAGGCAACAAGCTCGGCGGGCTTTCCGGCTCAGCCATAAAGCCCATAGCGGTTCGCTGCGTTTACGACATTTATGAGCGGGTTAAAGTGCCAATAATTGGGTGCGGCGGAATCGCAAACTGGCGTGACGCAGTAGAATTTTTCCTCGCTGGAGCGTCAGCAGTTCAAATTGGAACTGCGATAGCAACTAAAGGCTCAAGCGTGTTTAGAGCAGTCTCGCGTGGAATAGATGCGTATTTGAAACGGAAAGGCTTCAAAAACGTTGGTGAGATTGTTGGATTATCACATCGCTGCTAACAAACTGAGAACTACGCAGATTCAGAACATAAAAACCGAAACGCCGACAGTGAAAACCTTCACTTTCATGGATAAACTGTGCGCAAAGGCTAAGCCCGGACAGTTTCTGATGCTTTGGGTTCCGGGCGTGGATGAAATCCCGTTGAGCATATTAGACGTTCAAAAAGATGGCACTGTCGCAGTGGCTGTGAAGAGGGTTGGAGAAGCTACAGGCGCCTTGCACAACAAGCAGACTGGCGAAATCATAGGCATACGTGGTCCCTTCGGCAATGGCTTTACGATGAAAAAAGGGAAAGTGCTTATGGTCGCTGGTGGAACCGGCGTTTTTCCACTCTTGTTCTTGTCCAGAAAAATTAAGCCAAAAACAGCGCGACTTGTCTTCATAATAGGAGCAAAAACAAGGGAAG
The DNA here is from genome assembly GCA_023512225.1 of Candidatus Bathyarchaeota archaeon. Classification (GTDB taxonomy): domain Archaea; phylum Thermoproteota; class Bathyarchaeia; order Bathyarchaeales; family Bathycorpusculaceae; genus DSLH01. The sequence continues at coordinate 5,264 of JAIMAA010000062.1, read as the reverse complement.
ACCTCTTGTTCTTAGATAAAATTGAGAAGCTGTGCGGTAGAGAGAATGTTGTAGCGTCAACCGAGGACGGCAGTTACGGCATAAAATGTTTAGCTTCAGAATCGCTGGAATTACTTTTGTGCAAAGAAAGGTTTGACGTGATTTACACTTGCGGACCGGAACTGATGATGCGGAAAGTTTTGGATTCTGCTGAAAAGCATGGAACAGCGTTGGAAGCAAGCTTAGAGCGTCTGATGCGTTGCGCCATCGGGTTGTGTGGAAGCTGTGTCGTAGGCAAATACCGCGTCTGCAGAGACGGCCCAGTATTCAATGGTCAACAATTAATGGAGGTTAGAGCGGAGTTCGGAAAGTCTAAGAGGGATTTTGATGGAAGAAAAATACCCTTCTGACATGCATCAGAAAATAGCAAAGGAATGAAGCTGAAGACCGGGCAAGTTATGCGCTTGCTAAAATGAGAATAGTATTTGCAGGACGCGTTTAGTGTTCCTTTTTTGTAGATTTCCATGGCAAGTGAAAATGCTCATGTATTTCCTTGTCAGTTGTCTAACTTTGTTTTCATCACGAGAGTATTTTGTATGCAGCAGTTCATGTATCAATGTGGCCCTAGCTCGAACTTTGATGTAGCAGTACACGTTTTCTTTTTCAATCTCCCGCGTTAATTTTCTGCAAAATTCCAATCGTTTTGGATAGATTGAGATTTCGCCTTTTTTGTTGAATTTTCCGGCGAGGCCGTTCCCGTTCTGTTTTCTAAAGGGAAGTGCTCTTATCTGAATAGTGGTAACTGTGTGCTCATTTATGCTTTCTTTTAATATCATCCAGTTTATGAAGCGTTGAAACAAAGGGTTGGTTAAAGTTTTGAAGGCAACAGTAGCATACTTCCTATAAAACTTGGCTTGTTTTTCAGAGAAGCCTTCAAACTTTTGAGGAAACGTTGTTACTTTTATTTTGTTTGGGAATCTTTGATTTTGCATTTCATTCAGCCTAAAGTCTAATTTATTTCCGAAGAGAAACAGAAAAAAACTGCCTACATCTTCAGATATGTACAATAATAATTGTCAATAATGTATATTAACCTTGCCAGAGGCGTTAAAAAAACGCAGGAAAACTAAGAACTTTGAGACAATAGTTAACTTACAAGCAATTTTTGTGACCTCTGTAATTTTCCTAATTGATGAAGAGAATAAAAATGGGGGAACAGCATTCGAGTTTTCTAAGTTTGTTGAGCTTTTAGCTTCTTTTGTGCCTTGTTAAAATTACTGCTGCTGCCACTATCGCTATTGCCAGCGCCACAGAAATGCAGATAGAAAGCAATTCTATTGACAGATTTGGCAACGTTAGCGGGTTTGATGACGCCTGCCAAATGTTTGTGCTGGTCGCCTTGAAAGTCGCCGATGTTGAGCCTTGGGTTAAAGTTGTTTCCACGAGAATTCCTGTCTGTTTATCCCAACAGCAATTAAACTGCATTTCGCCTTGCGAGAAGCTTGCGTATACTGCTGTTCTGCTTGCTCCCGCATAGGTTCCTGTTTTCTCGCCTGCAATCGTCACACTGCCATATCCAACTATTTGGATTGTGTCTCCCGTCTTTGAGTTTGCTGGTATAAGCGCTTGGAAGGTGGCGTTTCCCTCGCCACTAGCAACATCCAACGTTCCAATTTCATTTTGCTCTACTCCGCTGCTCATGTGCATAGTCATTTTAAGAGTTGCCGTTGTTCCTGTAACAGACAAGCATTCCACTTTGACCCATTGTGGCGTGTCCTCTGAAGGAGTGCCACTTGTTGTAAGCTCACATCTTACCCAGTCACCTGGTTTGATGCCAACTTGTGCTTCAGCATAAGCCAAAGCTGCACTAAGCAAAAACAACATTATGACAGTTGTCCCAAGGGCAACAGCTTTCTTCATTTGGCTCCCTCTCATTGTCTGCGTTTCACGATTATTACTGCCATTACGGCCGCTACAGCAACAATGGCGACAGACAGTATCAACCACCAATAGCCCAATATGCTTGTTAAATCTACGCCGCCAATGCCGCCGTCACCGCCTTGCAAGTGCGCTGTTAACTCATGAAAGCTGTGGTGGTATTGCACGTAGATTTGTGCGTTGCTGCCTACCTGCGTTATTTGGAAGTCTATGGGCTGATTGTCCAATGTCACTCGGACGGCTGAAAGCGAGCGCACCATTTCTATTGGTATGGTTATGTTGGCTATGCCTGTTGTGCCGTCTGGACCACCAACAGAAATGCTCAACGCCATGCTCGTAGAGTTGAAGACCACGCCGAGAACAGAGGAGTTCGTTGACACATACATTGTCTTGTTAGACCACTGTAGCGTCATGCGGATCCACCCTTCTGGAAGAACAGAAACAAAAGCGCTCAAGCCAGTTGCTGCAGCTTCAAGACCATCACTCACGCCGTCGCCATCCGTATCCGCTTTTGTGGGGTTAGTCTTGAATACTTTGACTTCGACGCCGTCGCTGAGTCCATCGCCGTCACAATCAGTGTTGCCAAGGTATGTCCCATAGTTGATTTCCTCCAAATTAGTCAATCCATCCTCGTCATAGTCCTTGTAAATGTCTGTAGGGTCTAACGGGTTAAGGAAGTTTTGGATTTCGGAAGAGTCTGATAAGCCATCGCTGTCGCTGTCTGGGTTAGGCGTTATAGGCATGTTAAAATCTATAAGGTATGGATAACCCTCATTACAAGACGTGCGTGGGAATCTAACATATGCAGCAAGTGAGTTGTTGGTAGGCGACCATACAAGTCCGTAACCTTCGTTGAGAATGTTGTGCTTATTACTTCCATCTAGATTCACGGCTGTCATGTTGCCGCACCATGAATCCCAATAAGTAGAGATTCCCCAATCAGTTACAGTGCCATTAATCTCCGAATATGTTAGCGTTGTTCCATTAGACACCCAATCAACACACGCTGCAATTTTCCCGTCAGAAGCTGATGCGATGCTGATTGGCGGCTCAGCGCCGTTCATGTCTGCAATCCAGACATCACCACCAACTGTGAAAGCTATCTTGTCGCCTGATGGAGAAACCTTTAAACTTGTGATTAGTTTGTCGATTCCTTCAAGCTGTAAAACCAGAGATTTTGCACTTGTGGTTAAGTTATATTTCCAAATGTAGTTGGCGTATCCAGTGTTTTCGCAAAATACGAGGAGGTCGTCATGGGTTACGTCTATGCTTACTGACGGCATCGCTTGGCTTACGTTGACGTCAACAATTTTGCTCAGGTTTGTTCCATTCAAGTTGACTGCGTATATTGCCGATGGAGCATACGAGCTGTTGCCTTTTGCAAAGAATATTTTTGTCTCGTCCAGCGAAAAGGCGAATTGCATGAATCGATCGAAACCCCAATAGCTGATGTCTTCGCTGGAAAAGTTGTATGCAAATTTGCCACTTTCCATATCTATAATTAACACCTTATCGCCATGCATACTTGTGCTCATCATGTAGACCTCGCCGTAAATCAGCAGATATTTTCCAGAAGGCGACCAAGCCATGCTTTTTGCATTAATCCATCCTCTATCAATGTTAATCCAGTTTCCTGTTTTCCATACACTTGTAGGTGGCCAGTAGATGAGTCGTGGATTGGCGTCTGCAGTAGGCGCAAGCGCCTTTGAAAGAGTAAAATTGTAAAATCCAAGCATCATTGGAATTAAGATAATGGCTGCTGCGGCAATAGATGAAAGCCTAGTTTTTGGCATTTTGCATTCACTCCATATGATTATCGTGTTTATTACTAAATCATACTTTAAAAACTTGTGCAAAACAATTACGTATAACAAATCCTAAAAACTCATCGGGATTTCAACTAAACTTTAAATCACATCCTAAACATTAAAAGCCAAACCAAGCAGTGCAGAAAACCAAAAACATCTCAGAATCTAACCTTATCTTTCTTGGTCCAATGCTTTTTTACTTTACCTTTCCACTCAAAATGGCATACTCTGCATTTCTTAGTTCCACTTTCAATTGTTATCTTTTTACTTCCACAGTTGGGACAATGTTCTTTTCCTCTTGCCATTTTAATTGACTCTCTTAAAGTTTTGAAGAGACCTGCAGATTATATGTTTTCGCTTTTATAATCATTTTTGCTATCAATTAAGTCGAGAATCGAAAAGCTAACGATTGTCCAAATGTGGTTTTCCAAAATTTTCTCACTTCCATAATGGATGTGTCTTCAGTTATGCATGCAAACTTATTTGAAGTCCCATCCGAATAATGCTAAGTCAAAATCCGTGACTAGTCCCACAAGTTTATTTCTAGCGTTTACGACTGGTATCCGCCTAAGATGTTTGTTCTTCATTATTTTTACAACATCAAGAACCGTGCAACTAAGATCACAAGTCACCAAATCCTTAGCCATTATGTCTTCAACCTTAGACTTCCTCACATCAGCTTGTGAATAGACAACCTTCGTCACTATATCTCTAAAAGTAAGCAAGCCATGCAAGATTCCTTCTGAATCAACGACAGGAAGACATTCAACATCGAAGTCAACCATTTTCTTCACGGCTTCCTCTACCATGCTGCCAAGGGAAACAGTAATCAGATTTTTAGTCATAACTCTCCTGACTTTCACGTCAGCCGTAGTCAGCCTTTTCATTATGAAAACCAGTTTTAAGAGAGAGTATGAAAATATTTAAACTTGTTTCTATGCAATGCCATTTAACATGCGTGATGTTTTAGCGTAAACAGATACTCTTATAAGCAGGTAAGCACATAATATATTATGCGGATAAGCAAATTAAGGTGAAAAAAGTGATAACAAAAATGAAGGGAATACTTGGTATCTGGCAATTTGCTTATTGGAAAAACATCTAGCACGTGCGAATCGTGTCAAAAAATTAATAGTTTGGTTTGGTGATTGAAATGGGCCGAATCTGTGTGGATATTCCAGATGAACTGGAAAAGAAGCTTAGGCTAAAAACCATTGAAAGGTTTGGCGGAAAAAAGGGCGACTTGTCTAGAGCCGTTGAAGAAGCCATAAAAGAGTGGCTTGCCAAAAAATGAGTAATGAAGAGTGAAAATTGTTGGTATGCTCTAAGAGACGCCGCGAGCACAAGGAGGCTAAGCAGCGAAAAAGGAAGTTCAAGAGAAGGGAAAGAGGCTGCTGATCAACGGCGCTTCCTACTGCTAGATGAACTTACAACCATGCATAAAATTTCTATTTTCTGTTAAGAGACATTAAGGGAAGTGTGAAAATCAAATTTATTTTATTATGCCTTACTTAGGGGTTATCCGAATTCCAAAACAGG
>JAIMAA010000061.1 GCA_023512225.1 Candidatus Bathyarchaeota archaeon | reverse complement strand
GGATTAGAATTAATCCAAAAAACGGACTACCTGAGATGCTTAGAACATGGCGGCACGTAGGTAGCGATTGGTTGGATATAAAGGGGTATGCTCAATCATGGGATTTCCCTACGGAAAATGCTGAAGAACTAATTCAAAGAATTCTTGAGGCATCTTCCAAAAGAGGAGATTGGATTTTAGACTACTTTTTGGGTAGTGGTACGACTACTGCTGTGGCTCATAAGCTCGGCAGAAAGTGGATTGGTGTTGAGATGGGCGACTATTTTGATAACATTCCTCTTAAAAGAATGAAGGCTGTTTTATCCGGCGAGCAATCTGGCATTAGTAAGGAAGTTGGTTGGAAAGGTGGAGGCTTCTTCAAATACCATTATGTTGAACAGTATGAAGACACGTTAAACAACATCGTATTCTTAGAAAAAGACAAAACCATCCAAGAAACACTTGACAAATTCGGAGACTACCTCCTTAAAAACATGCTTGAATTCGAAACCAGAGGCAGCCCAACAAGACTTAACATAGAACAATTCCAAATGCCTTTCGACTATAAAATATGGGTAACCACCGTCGGCGAAAAAAGACTCGCCACAGTAGACCTAGTCGAAACATTCAACTACTTACTCGGCATAACCGTAGAAAAACTCCGCACATTCAAAAACCAAGAACGAGAATACCGCTGTGTTTTCGGAAAACTCAACCAAGAAAACATCGCCATCATATGGCGCAACACAAAAGACTTGGACCTCAAAAAAGACAAAGAATTCATAGAAAACACAATACTAGCCGAAACAAAACCAGACCGCATCTTCATCAACAGCGACAGCCTAGTCGAAAAAGCCGAACCAATAGAACCTGAATTCAAAAGACTAATGGGAGCCTAAACCCAGAATGCCAAAGCAAATCAAACTCAAGCAACCCGGCAAATTCAGGCTTGAAGACCACCTACTATTAGCCAAATTCATAGCCATTAAACTCGGCATCAACAAACTGTCAGAAATCAAAGACTTCAAAGACGTGCCAGAAGAATTCGACGCTGAAGGCAGAAGCCACATGTTCCACGCAATACTAATCAGACCAGGCAACACCATACCCGAAGACAAACTCAAACAATACGACGACAACATCAGAAAACACTTCGAAAACTGGAAAAAACGAAGAAAACCAAACCTCACCCTCAAATACTTCCAATACTTGGCGCTACTCTTCACAGAAATATTCCTCGACAACTACTTCAACAACCCAACACAATTCCTCGAACAAATAAACAACTGGATAATAGAAAAAGCAGAACAATTAGGCTCAGGCATAACCTACGACGACGTTTTCGGAAGCATAAGCAAAATCGCCTACTGGATGGCAACAGGCTCCGGCAAAACCATGATCATGAACATAAACTACTGGCAATTCATGCACTACAACAAAGGACCACACAAAATAAACTATGAAAACATCATACTCATAACACCATCAGACGAAATGTCAAACCAACACCTCGAAGAACTAAAAACAAGCGGCATACCCGCCATACTCTTCCAAGGAGACACAGCCGGCTACTTCACCACTGAAGACAAAAACACCGTCAAAGTCCTAAGCATACACAAACTCAAACTCCCAGAAGACAAAAAAGGCGAAGGCATAACCATAGACGTCTCAAGCCTCGGAACCAAAAACCTCGTATTCGTAGACGAAGGACACAAAGGACAAACAACCGAAGACATGAAATGGAAACAAACCCGAGACTGGCTCGTCAAAGACGGAGGCTTCACATTCGAATACAGCGCAACCTTCGGACAAGCCATATCCAGCCCAGCCGAAGCCTCATTCAGAGAATACTCCCAAGCAATACTCTACGACTACTCATACAAATACTTCTACGGCGACGGCTACGGCAAAGACTTCCGCATATTAAACGTAAGCACCAAAAAATTCGCCGACACAGACGTAACAACAATCCAACTCGCCAACTTAATGTCGTTCTACGAGCAAATCCTTCTGCACGAAAAACTTGAAGACACCATAAAAGAATACAATATAGAAAAACCACTCTGGATATTCGTCGGTAGCAAAGTCAACGAAGCCACCTCAGACGTACTACAAGTCGTAAAATTCCTAAACTGGTTCCTTACAGAAAACCCAAACAAAGTCAAACTGCTAATGAAGAAAATCCTCGACGGAAACACAGGTATACTAGACCCCGAAAAAAGAGATGTCTTCGCACCAAGATATCCGGAAAGAAACTTCCTGTACTTGAGGGGCGAAAAAATACCTGTTGAAGAGATCTACGACGGCATCTTAAACAAAATCTTCCACACATCAAGCAAAGCAACAATAAAGAAACTACGCCTCATAAACCTCAAAAAAACAGAAGGCGAAATAGGACTAAAAGCAGGAACATCCGAAAAACACTTCGGCGTCATAAACATCGGAAACAGAGCCGAATTCATCAAACTCGTAGAAGAAAAAGCTGCAGAAATACCCATAGAAAACGACGTAACCACACAATCCCTATTTGACCAAATAAACGAACCAAACACCACACTCAACATGCTAATAGGCGCCAAAAAATTCCTAGAAGGCTGGAACTCATGGCGAGTATCCAGCATGTGCCTACTAAACATCGGCAAACGCGAAGGCACACAAATCATCCAACTCTTCGGAAGAGGCGTACGCCTTAAAGGCAAAAACTACACCCTAAAACGAAGCCGCTTCATCGAAGGACCACACCCAAAACACCTAGAACCCCTCGAAACACTAAACATATACGGCATAAAAGCCGACTACATGGAAACCTTCCGCGAAGTAATCGAAAGAGAAGACGTACAAGCCTACCAAGAAATACCCCTAAAACCCGAACCAATCGAACCCTTCCCAGAATACCTAAAAATCCTCAAACCAAAAGAAGAAACACCATTCACCCAAGAAACATTCATTCTCCAACCAGAAGACGCCATCGAAGCCAGAATAGACCTACTACCCCGCGGAATAGTAATCGACGGCAGAGAAGAACAAACAATGACCACAACAACCCTTATGCAACCCAAAACCATAGACAAAAAACTACTTGACCTCCTAGACTGGAACGAAATCCTCTTCTCCATACTACAATACAAAAACGAAAAAGGCTGGTACAACTTCATAATCACCAAAGAAAACCTAAAACAAATAATGTATCAACAAAAATACCAACTCTTCTGCCCAGACACCTACCTCCAAAACCCAGGCAACAACTTCTCAGAAACCTACGAACGCATAACCAACCTCGTCACCCTAATCCTCAAAAAATACTTTGAAAGATTCTACGCCCACAAAAGAAACGAATATGAAAAAGACAAATACAAAACTGAATTGCTCAAAGAAACAGACGACAACATACTAAAAGAATACAGACTGCGAATAGCCGAAGACGACCAAAAACTAATCGAAGAAATTAAAAAACTCATAGAAACAAAAGAAATATTCACCACAAAAGGAAACATCACCCTCTCAAACGCATACTTCCAAAACCACCTCTACCAGCCACTACTCATAAGACCAAACACAAACAAAATAATAACAATCCCAGCCGGACTAAACGAAGGCGAAGCAAAATTCGTCGAAGACCTAAGCAACTACCTCAAAACCAACCCAAACAACCTAAAAAACTGCGAAATCTACCTCCTAAGAAACTTAACCCGAAGCAAAGGAATAGGCTTCTTCCAAACCAGCACCTTCTACCCAGACTTCATACTATGGATAATCAAAGACAAACAACAAAAAATAATCTTCATAGACCCCAAAGGCTTAACATTCATACGCAACCTAGAACACCCAAAACTAAACTTACACAAACACCTTAAAACCAATATCCAACCAAATCTCAATGACCCACAAGTAAAACTCGACGCCTTCATAGTCTCATACACACCTTACAACAAAGTAGAACAAATGTTCCGACACTACCACGTAGGAAGAACAGAACTAGAAACAGACAAACACATACTCTTCCAATACGAAAGGGAAGGAATACACAACCCAACATACATCGAAAAAATGTTTGACCTATCTCAAACCTGAAATACACTAATTCAAGACGTTAAACACAACAAGCTACTAGATTCCATGGATGAAAAGTTCTCCAAACATCACTACAAACTCTATAAGGACTCATCTGCTCAGATTAAAACGTCTAACGCCCAATTTCTCTTTCGTTTTTAACCTTAATGTTCAAAACTTCTTATAATGTTGTTTTCACCATGTAATATTTGATATTGATGAGGAAGAGAAAGTCCGGTCCAGAAAACCTTTTTGTCTCCACATCAGAGGAAATCTTGATCGCTTTGTTAGACGGCGATCTCAGCTGCGGAAAACTAGCTGAACGTGTCGGAATAACCGAGCAGCATTTAAGCCGGCTTTTGCCAAGGCTTGAAGATCATCAGCTCATCTACAGCAAGTATCCGAAAATGCAGAGAATAAACCGCTTAACGCCTAAGGGCAGGCTTGTGGCTTTGCTGGCTTTGGAAAAGAAAAGAGCTCTAGAGAAAATACAGGTTTCTGAGGAGCAGGTTCAAGAGTTAAAGGTTTGGGCTGGCGAAGACACCAAAAGAAGGCGGTGAACATGGCGAGTGTTACAGCAGACCACGTAAGAAAACGTTTAGGATTAACACCCGCAGACGTCAAAGATGAGGACGTCATGGCTTTCGTCACCGAAGCAACAGCTTGGCTCAGCAGCGAAATCGACAGAACCCTCAACTACTCAGATTGCACAGAAGCAGAGGCTAATGCCATCCGAAATCTAGCTGCCATTTACTGCTACTGCTATGTCACCGGCGGAGTGGCTGTAGGCCTAGACTTCAGCATAGGCGACTTAAGGGTTTCAGAAGCAACCGCAAAACAGATAGCCTTTCTAAAAGAGCAGGTTGAACGGTTCATAACCCATGAAGCGGCTTTTCCGCCAGTCACAAGCGAATAAAGACGAATGACTTGAAGTAAGCAATTGCAAAACTTTTTATTTTTGCAGTTCCTTACTATTCGTTATGAAATGGGAAGATACAGCACTAGAAATTCTCAGATCCGAGTTCAATAACCGAATTTTTAGAGCAGATGATGTGTTTAAGCTTCTAAACAAGAAAAAAGGATATTCCAAAGGAACAGCGTATCGTATTCTCCATGACCTTTGCAAGAAGGGATTAATAGAAAGATTGGGCAGAGGCATCTATAAGGTTTTGAAAACTGTTGAATTCAAAGAAAGTGTAATAGTGTCAGCTAGTGTGAGCGTTGGCCTTATTCCAGGTTCACTAACTAAAGCAAGAGATTTGCTCAGAAATAAAGGAATTGAGTTTATGATTACTGGATGCTCCTTACTCCATCGCTTTTTCCACCATTTACCCAAGCGTCTCATCCACCTGATATATGTTAAAAAAGGGTCTGGTGAAGTGGCTGTTACATTGCTAAGGGAAGCAGAAATAAGAGCCTTGCTAAACCCAAGCCGAAGCGAGATCAACATCGCACTGGAAAATTTTCCCGAGAGAGACATTTTCGTAATAAGAGAGTTCATGGAACTTCCGGGCAACATTGATGGAAATGCAAGTATTGAGCGGGCTTTAGTGGATTTATATTTTGAGAGTACAAGGAGGAGAATACCTTTTTCTGAAGAAGAGGCTGGTCGAATTCTCTCCAAAGTATTGAGAACCGAACCCATAAATTTTAGTCATCTGCTTATGCTGGCAGCCAGAAGAGGAATAAGAGAAGAAATGGAGGCAATAACAAAGTTTGTTCACCCCGAGCTTCCCATAAAAGGCAAAAGCGAAAACAAATATGTAAAAAAAGTTGTCAAAGCAATGGAAGTATTGCGATGAGTCTGATTCACAATGCAAAATACTTTACCCAAGAGGAAATTTTGGAAAGAGCAAGAAAATATGAGTTCCCAAATCCATTAGCGGTTGAAATATTTCTATGGGACTGCGAAATTGCTGCGCAACTTCAAGACAAATGCGTGGATATGGTACTTAAAGGAGGAGCAGCTGCTCAGCTGCATCTTCCCTTAGAAAAACAGAGAGGAAGTGTTGACATCGACCTAGCCACTCCTTTAAGTAAAGGTGACATCGCTGAAGTTGTTCAGAAGATAAGCCGATCCCTAGAAGGGAACGTTAAGTTTGAGTTACATAAACCGAAGAAACCTACTCCTAAGCTTCCACTCGTAACCTATTTTGCAAAAGCGCCTTCCAAAACAGACCCATCAAGAAAAGAGTTGGAAATAAAAATTGACATTTTCCTCAAGAGCCCTAATTTGCCTACAATAGTGCTCAATAACGTTAAGACTTTTGCAGTAGATGTCCAAAAAATGAAGTGTTTCACGGTTGGAGCCCTTATCGGCGATAAGCTTCTCACACTTGCAGAAGAAAGCATAGGCATGACGCTTAAGGCAGATTATCCAAAGCAAATCTACGACATAGACGCACTCCTAGAAGTATGTAAAATTTCTAAGAACACTATCAACGACATGGTTCAATCTGTCAAGACACTCACAAAACTTGAGGCTTCCATTAGAAACATGAAAACTACCCCAACAGAAGCCCTTCACGATGTCATCAAAACAATGGATAAGTATTCGCTGGTGGACACAAGCGGCGGCGATGCAAGCATCAAAAAGAACATAGACGCATTTCAACAATTTTTCGTCAACAAAAATCAAAGAAAACCATTCTACGGTTGGAGTTCCAGGTCCTTAAAAATCAAGTTTCTCGCTACAATAATTGGCGAATGCATTGAAAACAAATTAACTGAATCCAATGCTGCCAAAGTTATTACTCAGTCCAAAAGCATTGCAGCAAGACTCAATCAAATCTCTGGAAAGGACGTTATCAAGGTAAGGAAAAAACTCTTAGACCTTGCCCAAACAAAAATTCCCTATTTTAGGGAAATGAAAGGCAAGACGCTTGACAGAGTCTTTTGGCAAATCGTAACATTGGAAAACCTTCAAGACATAGAACCTATATTATAATATGTTTCTTCAAACAAGATTAAACACAAATTCCTGAGCCCTCCGCAACCATTTTACGCACACAATGCACTTCTAAACTAATATGTTCAAATTTTGTTTTAAGCAAGCCTTCACGCTTATTTTTCAGATGAAAATTGGCAATTGTTCCTGAAGCCTACTACCAATTCGTCATGGATTATGCGCCTTACGTTTACGTTATTCCAAGTTCGGGTCCAGATCCTACATGGGGCAGAGCTGCTTTTGCTGCTGCCTTTGCCATAGATTTCCTTTGTGAAGCCTACTCTGCAAAACAGTTTGAAGACAAAAAAACAGCAATTCATGACAAGATTGTCTCTCTTGCAGACTGGCTCCTAACCCAGCAGTGCACAGACCCAGCTAAGAAGGCTTACGGTGGATTCAAAAGCAATGAGAACAGCACATACTATTACAGTGTTGACGCTTGCAGAGTTATTCCTTCACTCTTAAGAGCCTACGAGCTGACAAATGATGCCGACTACTTGAATGCTGCAAAACTCGCTGCTGGCACATTTCTTAAAACCATGCAAGATCAGCAAGATTATGGCGGTTTTGCAAGAGCTGTCACAATTGAGGATGCTTGGCTTCTCCAGATGGATGTTGAATGCCTTTATGGGCTTATAGGTTTGAAAATGCTGGCTGAAAAGTATGATGTGGCAAACGCAAGCCTATACCAAACAATAATGTCTAAGGCTGTAGACTTTTTACGAGAAGGCTTTGAAAACCTCTGGCTCTACTACGACCCAGCAGACTCAAAATGGCATCGTGTAGGCTTAAGCGAAAACGAGATTTACGATGACCCATTGGCATACGCATTAGTCGGCTTATACGAGTATGAGGGCTGGAGCCTTTCATGCCAGAAAGTCTACAACTTCATAAACACGATTAGGGCTTCTGCACAGCATCCAGCTTACAATCCAGCTATCTGTTGGGCTGGCTACATAGATGTAATAACGAGATTTCCAGCATGTGACTATTATGATGCGGTTACAAGCGGAATCCTCTGGAAAATACGAAAGCACCATGACAAGCCAAGCTTTGTCTTCAGTAAGGAAATCATAGAAAAGCATCAAAACGAGTTCATGTTTTGGGGCGTCAAGCATTCGGATTACAGTTATGTTGAGAATAAGCAGGCTATGGCTACGGTTTGCTGGCTTGCACAGTTATTCCTAAATTATGAAGAGCCTTTAACTCGTTTCACGCAGATTTTGCGTTCAAAAGGCGAAAACATAACGCTATTTCCAATTAGAGAAGCAGCTGAAACCGTTTCTTACGGCGAAGGCATAGACATATCCGCAATTGTTTCGCCGGCACGTGTTGAAGAGATATTAATTGAGCCTGGCTATATCGTCAGCGACTACATTAAAGTTTACACTTTTGTACCGTTGAGGCATCATGACAAAATTCGCAGTAAAGGCGTGGACTACGAGGTTTTGGGCGTTCAGGCTTTTGATTGGAAGGGTGAAACAGCCTATTTTAAGGCTAATTGTAGGAGGCTTGTTGGACAATGAGCGAAGTCGAAAACCCTGTTGACACGGTTGTTAGGCTTCTCAGCAAGAACATGTGGGTTGTCAAAGAAGATGGCTCGCTTGCCTCAATACTTGTGAGCAAAGAATGGTATGACCGTGAGCTGTTCAAAAATTATGATGGGCAAATGACTGTTGGCTTGGCTGAAAGCAGAGACACAAAAATTGAGATGAGCGGAAGAATCCGTAAGCGTGTTGGTAGCTTACGTGTCAATGTTTGGAGTCAGGACATGCTTACACGCCAAAAAATGGTTGAAGAAGTCAACCGCATTGTAAGGCAGAACCGCAACAAGCCAAATGAGACGTTCTATTATTTTGCTGGTGTGGGACAAGCAACGGGAACGCATAAGGCTTATCATGGAGGTTCAGCTGAGGAGCTTATCCCTCAACATGCAAGCTGGAATGAATTAACAAACGTGGAATACGAGAAAATCTGGTATAGCGACGACAACCGATATTCAAAAAGCCACAATGTCAACGGCGAATATGCCTTGATGCTTTTCCGCTTCAAAATTGATTCTCGAGAAAAGACTGTAAAGAAAATTGTTTTGGCTTTTGAAGGCTATGGCACAGCTCCAGCAGGCAATGGAGTAACCATAAAGATTTGGAATCATGTGACTCAAGCGTGGCAAAATGCTCAAAACGGAACGGGTGGAGCGGACGAAACAATAACCATAACGTTGACTTCACTTTTGACATACTACATTGACGATAGCGGTTATGTTTGGCTTCTGGCAAGAACCACAAACCCGAGCAATGGCACAACTCCAGCAGTTCTCTATTGCGATTATGCATGTTGCACGGTAACCGTTAACGGAATAACCTATCTGGACATCGTTTCTTATCGCGACGCAGACCGTGTTGATGTTAAACCCTTCATTTTCAGAACCGAGTTCACGCTAAAATCATGGTCCTTTGAGGATATTGGAGGCGTATTCTAAAATGGTTGAAACATATGGAGCACATGAAAGCCGAATATACTACGTTGAAGAAGCAACTTACGGACAGACGCCAACAAACCCTGCAATGCTGGGCGTTCCAGCAGAAAACATTGACCCATCCATAGACCCATCAAACATAAAGGTTCGTGGAGTAGGTAGCATAGACTTACAAGCTATCAAGAAAGGACTTAGAAACGTGAACCTAAAAATCGCTTATCCACTGCCAAGCGAAGCGCCAATAAACTTCTTGCAGCATGCCAAGGCAGAGCTGAACAAGTCATTAAGCATTCAAGTCTTGTATTACAAGGGAATATTTGCTTCAGCAACCGACATCATATCACTACTTTATACAGGCTGCAAATTCCATAAGGTAACAGTCGAATGCAGTATAGAAGACATTGTCAAGGCTACTGCAGAGTTGATTGGACAAGACTTGGCGGTTGGAACATCAAAAATCACGGGAGCAACATATGCAGACTATGCGGGAGCAGTGCCGTTTTATGAAAGCTATGTTAAGAAAGGTGCAAGCACGCTTGACCGCGTGACAGACTGGAAATTTGCAATAGAAAACAACCTTAAACAAGTGCCAGTTATCCGCACAACAAGCGGCTATCTGCTAAAGTATCTGCCATACAGACACCGCAACCTAACAGGCGAAATAACCTTCGAATTTGAAAGCAAAGAAGAATTTGGCGACATAATCAACGATGCGTCTTTTGACTTGGAGTTTGGTCTCGGCAGTTCAAACAAGGCGGTCTTTTCTGGCTGCAAATGGGAAAACGTGTCTGCACCAGCACGCATTGAAGATTTAGTTTCATGCAAGGCTGGCTTCGTGGCTAAAGGTCCAGTAAGCATAAGCTGAGGCGATAAAAGTGGCAGAAGTTAGTGTTTTGGAAAATTTCGGTCGAGAAGCTGAACTGCGCAAGAAATGGATGCACATG
>JAIMAA010000060.1 GCA_023512225.1 Candidatus Bathyarchaeota archaeon | reverse complement strand
ATACTTGCCTATCGCCAAAAATTAAGTGGACCGGGGGGGATTTGAACCCCCGACCTCCTGAGTGCAAGTCAGGCGTTCATACCAAACTGAACTACCGGCCCATAAGCGCTTTTCCGACTTGCTTTCACGTTCCAGTAATATTTAGGTTTTGTTTTGAAAACATGACTGGATATGACCGTTAAACTTAAACATTCATATTTGTGTTTCTTTAATGTTCTCTTTAAAAAGGGCGATTTGCATGGTTGACTCGAGAATTGAGAAGCTTGCAAAACTTAGTGTTCATTACTCCGTAGATGTGAAACCAAAGGAAAAAGTGCTTATTCAAGGAAACGTGCAGGCGTTTCCGCTCATGCATGAAATCTATAAAGAATGCTTGTTAAGCGATGCTTATCCATTCATAATGCCGCAACTCGACACTGCTTACACGTTCTTCAAGTACGCCAAAGAACATCAACTCACCTACGTTTCACCATTTGAGAAATTCTTAATCGAAAACATAGATGTGCGAATATCCGTCTTCTGTGAGCCAAACCCTAAAAGATTAACAAACATAGACCCTGCCCGAACAAGAATTTTCGCCGCTGCCAGAAATGAAATAAGCGCAATCTTTTACAAACGTGTCGCTGAAGGCAAACTCAAATGGACAGCATTGCCGTACCCAATAAACGCTCAAGCACAAGAAGCGGCGATGGCGCTTGAAGAATATGAAGACTTCGTTTACGGCAGCTGCCTCGTAGACAAAGAAAATCCCATAGCAGAATGGAAAAAAATCCATAAGCAACAAGAGAAAATCTGTGACTTCTTGAACAAAACCAGCGAAATTCACATAGTAGGCGAAGACACAGACTTGACTTTTAACGTAAAGGGCAGGAGATGGATAAACTGCAGTGGAAAAGAAAACATGCCAGACGGCGAAGTCTTTACTGCACCAGTCGAAAACTCAGTGAACGGCACGATAAGATTCACTTTTCCAGGCTTAGTTTTTGGAAGAGAAGTTGAGGACATAAGGCTTACGTTCAAGGAAGGAAAAGTTGTGAAGGCGTCAGCAGAAAAAGGCGATGAGCTTCTTCAGCAAGTCCATAAAATTGAAGGCGCTGACCGCGTGGGAGAAGCGGCTATCGGAACTAACTATGCCATAACAAAATTCACTAAAAACATGCTTTTTGATGAAAAAATGGGCGGAACAATACACATGGCTCTCGGAAACTCCTACCCAGAATCTGGAGGCTTAAACAAGTCACCAATCCACTGGGACATTCTGAAAGACATGAAGAAAGACGGAGAAATCTACGCAGACGGCAAACTGTTCTACAAGAATGGCAAATTCTTAATATAACAAGTTTTATCCATCCCTCTATCTTCATTTTAGATGCAAACTAAGAATGCTATCATAGATGGTAGAGAAACTGAAGTGCCCTTTCAAATGAAAAATCCAATTAAAAGAAGCCCTTTAAATTCTGCATCTAGCGTAAATGTATTCTTCAACTTAGGTCTTTTCCAGTTTTTAACCTTCGTGAGAAGAGGGGTCTTTTACACTTTCATGATAAACTACCTTTATACTCTAATGCCAAAAACCACGTTAACTGCAGCTCTTGGAACACTTAACATGGTGGCTTCTGCTTTAGGTCAGAACTTGTTGTGGGGAAGAATAAGCGACCGTTACAGACTTAGAACAAAACTGATAATTATTGGCGAAACAATAGCCGCATTCAGCTACATAATCGTGTTCATCACCCACAAATCCTTAATCGACGCTGGAAGCAGTTTCGCTGCAGGTTTAGCAATAATTTTTGGTTTATCCATACTGGAGTTTTTCTGGTCGATGTCAGATGTTGGGTGGGCAGCACTGCTTACGGATGTCACAACACCAGAGATACGTGGAAAAGTGATTGGAACATTAAACTTTATTGCGTCATTGGGCAGAATGGCTGGGATAATATTCGCTGGGTTCCTATATTGCAGCGGAGAAGGCTTTAGGAATGGAACAATATTTTACATAGTCACTGCCTTACTGTTCACAGGAACAATAATAATGGCGTTTACGTCAAGACGCGTAAAAGCAAGAAGCCACGAACAAAAACAAAAGATTACCACAGAAAACCACGAAAATAGCGTTGAAAACGCTAAAGAAAACGAAAAAACCTACAAATGGTTTCTAATATCTCTCATAATCATAGTTTTAGGCGCCGCATCAATCAACCAGATATTTCTTCTCTTTATCGACTTGCCGGAAGGACTAAACGCAAGCGACGCGGAAATGAGCCTTATACTGAGCGCTTGGACAGTGGGCGGCATGCTCGCCAGCGTAGCATCCGGGGGACTTGCGGATAAAATTGGAAGAAGCAAAGTTCTTTTTGTCGGCTTGATTCTTGCGGCAATTACACCGCTTTTTTATAGCGTGCCGTTAAATGTTTCAATGATGGCTTTAACTTATGGATTGAACGGTGTGGCATTTTGGACGCTCTACACGGTTGGTTTCGCTTTTGCTGGGGACATAATTCCTGCGGAAAAAAGGGGGCGACTGCTTAGCAGATACAACACTGTTATGGCGTTAAGCTGGGGACCAGCGGGATTTTTGGTTGGCGGACCCATCGCAGATGTTCAAATTGAAGTGTTTGGATTACCTAGACATGCAGCTTATGTAAATGCTTTTTACATGTCATCAATTATAGTGATATTGGGCATGATAATTTTTGCTGTGAAAGTCGCAAAAAGTAAAATCGAAAAAAGCGCTTAATTTTTAAGCTGACGTTGACAAAAACAGCATTTGGAGATGATACAATGATAGAATTTAAAACTGTTAAGGTTGAAGTGCCAAAGGACTGCAACGTGATTTTAGGCATGGCTCACTTCATCAAAACGGTCGAAGATTTATATGAAGCGTTGGTTAACGCTGTGCCCAATATAAAATTCGGAATAGGCTTTTGTGAAAGTTCTGGACCATGCTTAGTGAGACATGAAGGAAACAATGAAGAATTAAGGCAGTTGGCCGCGGAGAAAGCCTTCGAAATTGCTTGCGGTCACAGTTTCATAATTTTCATTAAAGATGCTTATCCAATAAACGTTTTAGACAAAATCAAGAAAGTGCCGGAAGTCTGCACAATCTACGCTGCTACAGCAAATCCTTTAGAAGTTTTAATAGCAGAATCTGAGCAAGGTAGAGGAATAGTAGCTGTGATTGATGGGCTGAAGAGTAAAGGTATAGAAGAAATTGAGGATATTCGAGCAAGGAAGGAGTTTCTAAGGAAAATTGGCTACAAGCTTGGTTAAGCAGAATTTCGCATCACACTAAAAATTAAGATTGCAGGGCAGAATTGCCTTGCATGCTGCGTTGCCCCGCGGAACCGTTGATGATTAAATGGTAAGCTTGTGAACACGTCTTATGTTTCACTTGTGCGCCATCAATTGCTCTTGCAATTCAAAAGGAATTTTCTCTTTCATTCTTTCGGCGGCATAAGCCACTAACTGTTTAAACTGTTTTTCTGTTAAAACGTTTCGTGCTCTCGATAAAATTTCAAGGCAAACTTCTTTAAAAACGAGGTCTGCGCAGCCCATTTTTGCATCGTCTATTAGTTCTTTGCAACTTTGAAAGATTTGTTCACTCAAGGCAATTTCACCCTGCAATCACATAGCTTAATCCTAAAAACATTAAAACACTTATGAATTCAAAATATTGATTTGCAGTTCTCAATTATTCCATAAAAAGAGAACTGTGGGTGCATAATAAATGAGCGTTAAAGGCGAACTTCGCTTTATCGGAGTTGTTGAAAAAGCCGGAGAACAAGAAGCCATAGTACGGATTTTTCCAGAATTCTGTGCTGGGCTCAAGGGCATACAAGATTTTTCGCACATTATCATTCTTTACTGGATGCATTTACGCGACAAAGAAGAAGAAAGACAAACATTGTTGGTTTTTCCAAAAAAGCACGCATGGAACGTGGAGACCGGTGTCTTCGCTTGCAGAAGTCCTTCTCGTCCAAACCCGATAGGTTTGTGCGTCGTGGAATTGGTTAAAGTTGAAGAATGCAATTTAATTGTTAAGGGGCTTGACGCTCTCGAGGGCTCGCCAATAGTTGATATTAAACCATACATTCCCAGAGCAGATTCTGTTCCGAATGCACGTGTTCCCAAGTGGACCACACAAGGACCACCAACATAGAAAGGAAAGAACGGGCGGAAAAGCGCAGTTAAGTATATCTATTTAGAATTAACTAATCGTTTTTATATGATAACTATAATTGGCGCTGGAAAAGTAGGAAGCGCTGCAGCATTCAACATTTTAAGATATAGAATTAGCGATGTTGTCTTAATTGACATTTTCGAAAATTTAGCTAAAGGCGAAGCATTGGATATGATGCAAACAGCGCCGGCGATTGAGTTTGATGGAAAAATTGTGGGAACAAGCGATTTCAGCGCAATGAAAGACTCAGAAATTGTCATATTGACGGCGGGTGAAGCGAGAAAGCCCGGAATGACACGGATTGACCTTATGAACAAAAATGCAGCAATCGTTAAATCGGTAGTTAAGGAAATTGTGAAATATGCGCCTGATTGTAAGTTAATGGTTGTCACGAATCCTGTTGATATTATGACTTACGTGGCTTACAAAGAGTCCGGTTTTGAAAGAAATCGGGTTTTTGGAATGGGAAACATCCTTGACACTCTGCGTTTCAGATCCTACATTGCAACAGAATTGAATGTTTCGAGAGAGGATGTTCGTGCTTTAGTTATAGGTGAACATGGAGACTCCATGGTTCCCCTTGTTGAGTATGCTTCTGTTTCTGGAATACCTATAACGAAATTGCTTAAGGAAGAGCAGATTGAGAAGATAGTGAATTTGACGGTGAGTTCTGGTGCTGACGTTATTAAGTTGAAGGGGTCGACGACTTATGCGCCAGCAGCAACAATCGCGATTATGGCTGACGCTATTCTTAGGGGCAGAAACAGAGTGATGAGCGTTTCCACGGTTTTGCAGGGTGAATATGGATTTTCGGATGTTTCTATTGGTGTGCCTGTGGTTTTAGGCAGAAACGGTATCGAAAGAATACTGGAATTAAAATTGATGCCTAAAACAAAAAAGTTTTTTGAAAAATCGGTGTTAACAATTAAAGAAGCCATAAAGAAACTAGGCTAACAGTAAACTTAAAGCTTGATAGAGTTAAAGTGGTAACTGTCTGTTCTTTGAAGTGTATACCCCCCCTTATAAATAGGTTCAACATTTGATTCTCTTAAATCGGCTTTGTTCTTACTCGAAGATTGACGAATGAAGTCGATTTTCTGCTATTCTACGCTCAACACGAGCGAAAATTGAGCGAATCTGACATCGCAAAGATGGTGCGGAGGGTGATATTTGAATCCATGAACCGCTGGTTTACAAAGAGAGCAACTAGCATTCTTGTCCGATTATATTTTTACCTAAACGTGAAGTTATTTTTCTTGACGGATTTCTTGCTAACAAAACTTTTATAGTAGCCTGAAAGTTTCCATGGTTGCGGGCACGAGCGTTTGCACACCACAGTTTCGTTGAATGAAATTTGCTATGCTATGACATTTTGCTCTTTCACCGTGGCACACAACAACTCGTTCAGGTTTTGGCTTCAAATGAGTCACATAATTGATTATTTGTCGTCTATCAGAGTGCCCGGAAAAACCTTCAATCGAATCCACATGCAACCTAACCTTAACAACATCCAGCTTGCCCTCAGCGCTCATCATAGTAGCCTCATTTAAGCCCTTCTGCACTCTCCTTCCCAAAGTGCCCTCAATCTGATAACTCACAAAAACCACAGTGTTGCGTTCGTCATCTGCCAAACTCTTGAAATATTCAATGACAGGTCCACCTTCAAGCATTCCAGAAGTCGCCATAATAATGCACGGTTCACCTTCAATTATCTCTTGTCTAACATTCGGATGCTCAACAACCGTGAAATAATCAGACTGGAAAGGATTAACTCCGTCATGAAGTATACTATTGCGAACTTCTCTGCCTAAATATTCCGGATAAGCAGTGTGAATTGCAGTGGCTTCCGAAATCATGCCCTCAATAAACACTGGCGCCTCCTTCATCAAACCGCGCCGCATATAACCATCAATAATAAGCATTATTTCTTGAGCCCTGCCTACTGCAGGTACGGGAATCAAAACTTTGCCTTTACGTTCCAAAGTTTCATTCACAACCGCCGTTAAACGTTCTTCAGCTTCAACACGCGAAGGCATGAAGTCGTCTGGACCTCCATAAGTGCTTTCGGTTATTACAGTTTCAACTCTTGGAAACTCCGTTGTCGCCGCTTCTAGTAGCATCGTTCGGGCATACTTGTAATCGCCGGTATAAACTACATTGTATAAGCCTTCGCCTATGTGCAAATGAATCATGGAAGAGCCTAAAATGTGCCCAGCATTATGCAGAGTTAAACGAATGTCCGGAGCAATGTCAGTAACCACGCCATACCGTAAAGGAATAGTATGCAACACGCATTCACGAACATCCTTCTGGTCGTAAGGCGCCGTTACGCCTTGCTTGTTAGCTACATCAAGATAGTCAAGTTGAAGAAGAGTCATAAGGTTTGAAGTCGGCGCAGAACAGTAAACTGGACCATCATACCCATACTTATAAAGGAACGGAACCAAGCCACAATGGTCAAGATGCGCATGGCTAATAACCACAGCGTCCAAAGAATCAAGCTCAAACAACGGATTATCAAGCCTCGGAAATGCCTCAAACGGTTTCGAAGAACCCGGATTGATACCACAGTCCAACAGTACACTGCTTTCTCTTGTCTGAACAAGAAACGCTGACCTTCCAACCTCTTGAACCCCACCAAGCGCCGTAATACGCACATCACCAATCTCGTAAGTTTTAGGTCTAAAAATCCTCTCTCCAATCATCCGCAGTATTCTCTCTCTTTCTTTACTTTCAGAATGAAGATAATGGCGCATGTGAGTTACTATTTTGGAACGCAATGGAGGACTCCGTAAAACATGAGGACGCCATTTTGTCCGCTTTATGATCTCTTGAAGAACTGCACCGTTTTTTCCAATGACAAGCCCAGGTTTTTTCGCTTCAATTATTATTTCGCCAAGGCTTGGGTCAAAGTTTATGTCTGTCACTTCAGCTTCTGGCGGGATTATTTCACGCACTGCCCGCTCTGAATCTTTCTCTGGAAGCCTCACTGAAGGATCTGAACGTATAACTATTCGCTTTCTTATTACATTGACTATGTCCGCAACTACGCTGCTTTGTTCAACTAAAATTTCTGGTTTTTTGGCGTAAACAGCCAGCGTTGATCCTTCGTATTCGATTCTTGTTACTTCAGCCTCTTTCGGAACGTGCCCTAATATGTATTGACTTATTTCGATTTTGTCTTTTTCAGAGTTTGGTGCCACTTTTAACTTCCTCAATTATGCAGAAGTTTCTTCTTTTCTTTATCAGTCAACTCTCTATAGCCATTCCCATCAATCACTGCAATGTTAAAGCTATCTCCGCTTGCTGCATCACGTTTCATAGCAGAACCAACAGCTTTAGCAATTATAGGCAAAAGCTCCTCAACAGACATGTCTTCCTTGTATTGGTCTTCAAGAACACCGTAAGCTATCGGCGAACCGGAACCAGTCGCAACACACTTTTCTTCGGTTAAGCTGCCAAAGGGGTCTAATGAAAATACGTGAGGTCCAGTGTCGTCTACGCCGCCTACCAGAACCTGCGCAAGAAAGGGTACGTACCTAGTAGAAAACAGAAGGTTTGCTATGATTCTCGCTGCAGAGTTAACGGGCATAGGTCTGTTCATGTTTATTTTGTAAAGTTGCGCGTTTGCCGTAACTATATCAACAGTTCTCTGCGCGTCAGCCACAGAACCAGCAATAGTCATGCCTATGTGATCGTCTATTTTATATATTTTCTTCCCATGTTTATGAGCCACGTAGAAACCCATGGTTACGCGGGTGTCCGAAGCCAATATGACGCCGTCTTTGCACACGACGCCTATGGTTGTTGTTCCTTTCAGCACTAACCGTTTTTCCAAATCATTGTTTGTCATGTCGATTTTTCTCCCAAAACCTAAACACGCCAAGATTACTTCGCTAGGAAGTAGACATCATCTAATCACGCCATGGGATTTATTAATATTACGGTTCAAAGGCTAAAGATAAAACAATGCCTGCCGCAAGAACCGCTGGATTTAAAAGGTTTTTGAGCATACACTGTAAAGGGAATTATCGCGAAAAACAACTTAAACGTGGTCAATTTGTCATTAAAACATCACCGCATGCAGCTTCCAAGAGAAGTGATAGTTGGAAACGGAACCATAGAACACATCGGCGAAATTTCCCACAGGCTCGGATTTACGCAATCAGCCCTAATAATCGCAGGCTCTAAAACCTACGGAATCGCTGGAAAAACGGTTAAAGAACTTCTCGAAAAAAAGGGAATGATTGTCAACGTTTTCCTCGTCGAATCAGCCACGGTTAAAGACGTAGAGAAAGTAGAAGAAAAAATAAAGGCTCTAAAACCAGAAGTTGTTTTCGGAGTGGGCGGCGGAACAAAAATCGATGTTGCAAAATTGAGCTCTGCACGACAAGAAATCCCATTCATCAGCGTTCCAACAACCGCCTCACATGATGGAATTGCAAGCCCCTTATCCTCTGTGAAAGGATACGAGAAACCTTACTCTATTATGGCTCAAGCACCCATAGCCATAGTGGCAGACACGAACATAATAATGCAAGCGCCATGGCGCTTCCTCATAAGCGGCTGCGGAGACATCATATCAAAATTCACCGCAGTCAGAGATTGGAAGTTGGCCCATGAAGAAAAAAACGAGTATTATGGAAGCTACGCTGCAAGCTTAGCTTTGATGAGCGCCAAACTCATCATTGAAAACGCCGAACAAATTAAACCCGATAACGAAGAAGGAGTGCGCGTAGTTATAGAAGCCCTAATAAGCTGCGGAGTTTCCATGAGCATCGCCGGAAGCAGCCGCCCATGCAGTGGCTCAGAACACCTCTTTGCCCACGCCCTTGACATGATCAAGCCTAACCACAGCATGCACGGTGAAAGATGTGGTGTGGGAACAATTATGATGGCTTATTTGCATAGGGCAAACTGGAAACGAATAAGAGAAACCTTAAAGAAGCTAGGTGCGCCAACAAGCGCAAACGAGCTATGCGTAGAGAAAAAGGATGTAATGAAAGCGTTAGAGATTGCTGCAACGATAAGACCGGAAAGATATACGATTCTGAATAAACTTAATTTAAATCACGAAACATGTGAAAAAATCGCGAGAACAACTGAAGTGATATAGAGAGCGGTATAACAGAATAAAAATAAAATGTAATAAATCTTGGTTGCCATAAAAGTTGTATCCCCAAACCCAAACAATATAAACTTAAACCTAAACCTAAACCCAAACCTAAACCGGAAAACTTACGGTTTCTCATACCCTTCCCTTCTTATAGGGTGTTTGATGTTTTGGGTTTTGAGTGTGTGTTTTGGTTTAGCGGGTTGTTTTAGTCTTCAACCAACCTTCAACCAACCTTTAAAATACATGTTCTAGAGACACACTAGAATAATAAAACAATATGAAAATTTATGTTTTGGAAATTGGAATAAAAAATGGGAAAATAGGAGATAATTTTTGGAAATATGGTTAAATGTATTCTTTTTGTTGTTTTTCTTCGTTGTTTTCTCTGATTAACCCTAACAGTTTAGTCCATGAGGTTATTCCGTCGAACAGCCATTTAACGAAAGGGTTGTATTCTGGTGTGAAAATATGTAGCGGTGTCGGCGGTAATGGTGGCGGTTGTTTTGGTTGTTCCAGTTCTGGTTCTGGTTCTGGCTGTTCAGTTATGAAGTCTTCTTGTTGTGGTTGTATGTTTTGCTGTTGAGCTTGCTGTTCTGGTTGCTCGTAGTATTCAGTTTCTAAAGGTTCAGACTGTTCTACTGGTTTTTTAGGTTGTGGTTTCTCAAGTTGAAACACATGTTTGTTTACACATCTATACCTTTGAATTCCGTCGCGTTTTCCATGTTTAACCGCTTTCTCTCCGCATTTAGGACACTGAACCATACGCTTTTTCACCTTCTATATAGACTAGCCTATAGACTAGCCAAAAGCATGGGAATTTTGACCCATTTGGGGTCGATTTTTTCATTAAATCATCACCGAATCAAGTTTGTCAGCTATGATAAAGGCTTTAGCTTTCAATTTTTTGTTTATCCAAAGCCTTTTTGGTAGGTTTTTAAGGTAGATTTCAGCTAAGCAGAAGGCTAACATATTCATTATGTCATGTCGTTTAAGTTCAATTTTGCGGATTATTGTTTTTCTGTCTTTACTGAAAACGTAAAACCAATAGCCTACGTTTTGAGTGTCAAAGTAAACTTTGCCTTCTGAAAAATTGAATAGAAAATGAAGGTTAGGGTTACGCTTAAGTTCATAGGTTATTTCTCTGCTTGTTTCTGACTTGATTATTCGTACTTTTC
>JAIMAA010000059.1 GCA_023512225.1 Candidatus Bathyarchaeota archaeon | reverse complement strand
GGTAGCCCGGGAGAGATTCGAACTCTCGTCGGCGGGTCCAAAGCCCGCTATGCTTGTCCGCTACACCACCGGGCTTCTGTTAGCAAGTCTTTCAGTTAACTCTTTCTTAAGTGATTTTTGATTAAAACTTTCCTATCCTTGCGGACTTTAAGCATTATTTCTCTGGCTTTCTCGATAACCTGTTTTGCTTCATGTTTGTCTATGTCGGTTAACCCAAAGAAGTTTGTTATGTGTTCATAGTTTTTCGGGTTTTTTTCTTCAAGACTTTTCAGAGAGCGCATTATGGTTGAGTAGTCAACTTTAACTTTTTCAATTAGAGATTTCAGCCAGACATAGTTTTCAACAAGATCAATAAGCACACTACGGAGATAGTGCGTTGTTTCAGCAAGTTTTCCGTTTTCAATCAGAGAGCTTGCACGTAATATCATGCCATTAAGAAAAACTGGAGACAAATAGTAATTCAGCTTGGTCCTGACCTTGAAGTGTGCAGATTCCAAAGCCGGAAGATTTTGTAAGACTGTCGCTCTTGTTTCGTCCCATATAAGCTTGAAAACACGCATCTTTTCTTTGACGCTTTCGTTATCCAATTTATCTAGCTTTGATGTTTCCATGTACTCTCTAAACGAATCGGACATTTCCAGTTTCGCCGCTGAACTTTCTAATCGCTCTATAAATCGGCTGTTCGCGAAGGGTTCAAGAGCGATTTCAATCAAAACTTTCAAAATACTTTCTAAGGCTACGATGGCGAAAAAACAAGCGCTTTCAAAATCTTCTCTGGAGAAGGCTGAGGTTGCACGGCTCAAGTATATGTCTGAATCTATGATGTGGGTTTCTGTTCGAATGTCAATGCGTTCTGCTGAATTGTAGAATTTGGTCATCAAAAGTTTAGTGTTTGTCAAGGACCAATCTCTATCATAGAGGATTTGCATCTCGTAGAGTTTTTGGTCTATTTCTGGAGGAATTGGACCATGAATCCACTGTTTCGGAACGTGGTCTAAGTCTATAAGTAACCCGGCAGCATCGATTCTTTCTACATATTCGTAATTGAAGTTGCTTTTGTCAAGAATTAATAAGTCAACATCGCTTGACGCTGAGGCTTCGCCTCGGCTCCAACTTCCGAACAAGCCTATACCATAAATGTTTTCTCTAACCCGCATTTCAGCAACAGTTTTCTCCAGCGTTCTTCGTATTTTTTCTGGAAGCTTCAACACGTAAATCACTCTCTTTCCTTTATAGTTAATAGTTTGTGTAAGTATTCAAAATTTGTGAGCTGGATACTCCTAAAAGAGCCGTAAACTTTATATATTAAAACATTTCATCTGAATAGGCACGCGGGGCCGGATGTGCTGTTTTCTGTTCCCGAAATCTTTGATGAGGAACCCGAAAAAGTGACGGTTCTCCAGCAGTATTGGAGTGAATAAAAATGAGTAAGAAAGAAGGTGGAGCCCGTCAACGTCTAGTTGACAAATGCCCAGAATGCGGAAGCGCAAACCTCGTTCACGACTATGATACCGGCGAGACTGTCTGCGGCGACTGTGGACTTGTTTTGTATGAGCAGATGATGGATAAAGGACCGGAATGGCGCGCTTTCACACAGGAAGAGAAAGCCTCAAGAAGTCGTGTTGGAGTGCCAACATCATACTCGGTGCATGATAAAGGCTTGTCAACTGCCATAAGCCAAGTTGACCGTGACGCTTTCGGAAGAAAACTTCCATTGTCAACACGCTTGCAAATGTGGCGCCTAAGGAAATGGCAGATACGCTCAAGAGTGCATTCTTCAGTCGACAGAAACCTTGCGCAAGCAATGGCTGAGCTTGACCGCTTATCAGACAAAGTTTACATTCCACCGCCAATAAAGGAGAAGGCGGCGGTTATTTATCGAAAAGCCTTAGACAAGGGCTTGGTCCGTGGAAGGTCAATTGCTGCAATTGCTGCAGCTGCGCTTTATGCTGCTTGTCGTGGAAGTGGAACACCGAGAACTCTTCGAGAAATCGCTGAGGCAAGCTTGGTTGATAAGAAAGATGTTGCGCGTTGTTATAGGCTGTTGCTTCGTGAACTTGATGTGCAAATGCCAATCGCAGACCCGCTAACGTACATTTCGAAAATCGCTGAAAGAACGGGGATTTCAGGTAAAACCCAAGGAATTGCCATACAGATTCTCAGAGATGCGAGAAAGAGGCGTGCTGCTGCAGGGAAAGACCCTATGGGTTTGGCTGCGGCGGCTTTATACATTGCTTGCTTGCAGAATAACGAGAAGAAAACACAGAAGGACATTGCTGAGGCTGCGGGTGTCACGGAGGTTACTGTTAGAAACAGGTATAAGACTTTGAAGAAACAGCTTAATTTAGAACTCCCAGACTAAGCGATAATGTTCGGTTAACCCTCTTCTTCTTTTTCAAGTTCCATAACTAAAATGCCAACATACCCACAATCATCGCACACATATTTTCTAGGAGTTAACCAGTAATCAAGACTGCTTGACAAATGGATTTTTGGGCTTCCGCATCTTGGACAAAAAATCTTCGCAGGTTTCCTACGCTTCAGTGTTCCAAATACCTCTCGTAGATTCTGCAACAGTTTCAAATTGGGCTTGCTCCTTTACTATGCAGCAGCTACTGCAATTCTATGTTTTCTGCGGGATATCCAAGCTTTAGGAGATATTGGTGAACTTTTTCGCGGTGGTCTCCCTGCAGCATTATCTGACCATTCTTTGCCGTTCCACCACACGCACAATGACTCTTTAGCTTCTGCGCCAAACTTGCCAAATTCGAGTTCTTATCGTTTATACCATCCACTATGGTTGTTGGTTTGCCAAATTTGCGTGTTTCAAGCCGTATGCGGATTCTTTGTTGTTCCTTCTCGATTTCACTGCAAACGCACAAGTCTTTGGGAAGCCCGCATGTCGGACAGATTTCAGCCATGATGCTCAACCCTAACAATTAACGTGGGAGTATATAAGATTTTCAAATCAATCCTCTATAATTAGGATACACTTCAAACCTTTTTCAGTAAGGCTTTAATCCATTCAGCCTCTTCATAATGCCTCATGAAAGCGCTCGTGTTAGGCTGCGGAAACATAGGCTCCATCGCCGCAGAAGACCTCGCAAAAAGCCTAAGCTCAATTGAAGTTGTCGTAGCCGATAAAGACGAAAACAGAGCCAGAAAAGTCGCAGAAAGAATAGACAGAAAAAACGTCTCGTGGATTCAAATAGACGCGGCAAACCAAAACAAATTAACCAGTTCTTTGAAAGGCTTCGACATTGTAGCAGGATTTTTGCCAGCAACACTGGGCTACCGCTTGGCTGAAGCATGCATAGACGCCAAAAGCGATTTAGTTGACGTATCCTTTATGAAAGAAAACCCCTTAACACTGAATAACAAAGCCGCAAAAGCTGGTGTAACCATCATTCCAGACTGCGGACTTGCCCCCGGAATAAGCAACATCCTCGTAGGAAACGCCGTGGGAAAACTCGACAAAGCCAAAAGCATACATATACTAGTTGGCGGACTCCCAGAAAAACCCGTTCCACCCTTAGGCTATACGATAACTTGGTCGCCTGAAAGCCTCATTGACGAATACACAAGAAAAGCCAGAATCGTTAGAAATGGCAAGATTATGGAAGTTGAGGCTCTAAGCGGATTGGAACAAATTGAATTTCCAAACGTTGGAAAACTTGAAGCGTTCTACACTGACGGACTTAGAAATTTGTTGGACACCATAAAAGACGTAGAGGAAATGTGGGAGAAAACGCTTAGATATCCCGGGCATGCGGAAAAAATCAATTTGTTGCGGACGTTAGGCTTCTTTGAAGA
Source organism: Candidatus Bathyarchaeota archaeon (assembly GCA_023512225.1). Lineage (GTDB taxonomy): Archaea > Thermoproteota > Bathyarchaeia > Bathyarchaeales > Bathycorpusculaceae > DSLH01. Next base: position 6,906 of record JAIMAA010000059.1, on the reverse strand, counting down.
AGAACCAGTTGACATTGAAGGCGCCCGGTTGTCGCCGAGAAAACTTACGGCTAAGCTGTTTCAACTGAAACTTTGGAAACCAGAAATCGGAGACGTTGTGGCTTTGAAAGTGGAGGTTTCCGGCGTGAAAGGAGGCAAACAGGTGAGTCGCATTTACTATTTGGTTGACTGTTATGATTCTGTTCGTAACGTGACGGCGATGGCGAGAACAACAGCCTATCCTGCTTCGATAATTGCGCAGTTAATGCTTAAAGGCGCTGTAAAGCAGAAAGGCGTAATTCCTCCGGAATTGTTAGGAATGAGCGAGAATGTTTTTCGGGAATTCTTGGGTGAGTTAGAGAACAGGGGAATACGGATAAAAGAGGAGACAGCTTAAGTTCACGAATTAAACAGCGTATTTCTGGAAACTTTATATTGAAATTAGCGCAATTTTGGGTTGACCAGACATGGTTATCACTAAGATAAGGAAGAGAGACGGAAGAATTGTTGATTTCGACGCTGGAAGAATCAAAAACGCCATTCACAAAGCGTTTGTTGCGGTTGAGCTTAAAGACGGCGAAAGAGCTGAAAGCATCACGAGAGAAGTTGTTAGTCTTTTAGAGAGGAAGTTTAAGGAGCAGATTCCTTCCGTGGAAGACGCGCAAGACTTTGTTGTTGAGGTTTTGAGGAAGAGAGGTTATGAAAAAGTCGCGTTAGAGTATGAGGCTTACAGAAAGAAGAAGGAAGAGATAAGAGCGTTAAGAGAAGAGTTTAGGATAGAGCCAAAACTGACAGTTAACGCATTAGAAGTTTTGAATAGAAGATACCTTTTGAAAGACGTAACAGAAAAAATTGTGGAAACTCCATCGCAGATGTTTGGCAGAATCGCACGAGCCATCGCTAAGGTTGACAGAAAATATGGCGAAGATCCCAAGGAAAGCGAGAAAATCTTCTATGAAATGATGACTAGATTGGAGTTTATTCCCAATTCGCCGACACTTTTCAATGCGGGAACAAAACTGGGTCAGCTTTCAGCGTGTTTCGTTTTACCAGTTGAAGACTCTTTGGAAGGCATCTTCACTGCGGTGAAAAACACGGCTTTGATTGAGAAAAGCGGTGGTGGAGTAGGCTTTGACTTTTCAAGGCTGCGACCGAAAGGCGACATTGTCATGTCAACGAAGGGAGTCGCTTCTGGTCCCGTGAGTTTTATGCGCGTTTTTGACATGGCGACTGAAGTGATAAAGGCTGGAGGAAAACGTAGAGGCGCTATGATGGGAATTTTGAGAGTAGACCATCCCGATATATTGGAATTTATAACTTCCAAGCAGAAACCCGGATTTCTTTCGAATTTTAACATTTCAGTTGCGGTTACTGACGATTTCATGAAAACATTAGAGGGGGACGGTGAATACTGGCTTGTTAATCCTCGAAACAAGGAGAAAACTGCGAAGCTTAAAGCCAGAAATGTTTGGGATTTGATGGTTAAGTCTGCTTGGGCAAGCGGCGACCCCGGGGTCATTTTTATTGATGAAATTAACAGGCATAATCCAACGCCAGAAGTTGGAAGGATAGAGTCAACTAATCCTTGCGGCGAACAGCCGTTGTTGCCATATGAATCTTGCAATTTGGGTTCCATAAATCTCTCAAGGATGGTTGATGATGGAAAGATTAACTGGGAAAAATTGAGAGAGACCATAAGGAATGCTGTTCATTTCCTCGACAATGTTGTAGACGCAAATAAATATCCATTAAAAGAGACTGCAAATATAACTAGAGCCAACAGGAAAATTGGCTTAGGCGTTATGGGTTTTGCGGACATGCTTATAAAACTGAAAATTCCATACAATTCCACTGAAGCCTTGGAACTGGCTGAACGACTAATGAGATTTATTGAAGAGGAGGCTCACAAGAAATCCCAAGAGATTGCCGAGAAAAGAGGGTCATTCCCCAACTTTGAAAAAAGCATATGGAAAAACAAGTATAAAGCGTTCAGAAACGCCACAGTAACAACCATAGCTCCCACGGGAAGCATAAGCATAATAGCCGGTTGTTCTTCGGGAATCGAACCCATATTTGCAATCTCCTTCATAAGGAATGTTTTGAGCGGGACAAGACTCTTTGAAACTAATCCACTGTTTGAGACAATAGCAAAAGAAAGAGGATTCTACGACGCGAAGCTACTCGAAGAAATCGCAAAAACAGGCTCTGTTCAAAAAATTGACAAGGTCCCAGAAGACGTTAAGAAACTCTTTGTAACAGCGTTAGACATAGAACCCGAGTGGCACATAAGGATGCAAGCTGCTTTCCAGAAATACACTGACAACGCAGTTTCAAAAACCGTCAACTTGCCAGCCACCGCCACCGTTGAAGATGTCAGAAAAGTGTACGATTTAGCTTGGAAACTGAAATGTAAAGGAGTTACAGTGTTTCGTTACGGAAGCAAACCAGAACAAGTCCTCTACATAGGCGAAATAAAAACTCCGGAAGGAAAATTCATTTCAGCAGAGTCCGAATACGCTGGAGGTTGCCCAACCCAGACTTGCCCGTTTCCAAGCTAAAAGAATTAAAATTCATTAGCCTGCAAGAAACTTTAAGACAAGTTTAACGGAAACTTTGAAAGAGGATGAGATGCGTGAGCCCAAAGTTGGATTTTGTATGCGAAGAAGACATGAGCATGTTCACGGACTTGTATGAATTAACAATGTGTGCAAGTTACTTCGACAACAAAAAATTTGAACCCGCCACCTTCGACCTCTTCATAAGGAGGCTGCCTCCAAATCGCGCTTATTTTCTATTTTCTGGTTTAGAACAAGTTCTGCTTTACCTTGAAAAAGTAAGATTCAACGAAAAACAGATTGGCTTTTTGAAAAAACAAGGGTTTAAGGACGACTTTCTCAATTACCTTAGAAAATTCAAGTTTACAGGCGAAGTGTGGGCTGTCCCAGAAGGCACCGTGGTTTTTCCAAACGAACCATTAGTTAGGGTTACTGCGCCCATAATAGAGGCTCAATTAATAGAGACTTTCATTCTCAACACAGTCAACCTGCAAACAACAATAGCCACAAAGGCTTCAAGAGTCGTTAACGCAGCCCAGGGTAGACCAATCATCGAGTTTGGTTTAAGGAGAGAGCATGGAACAGATGCGGGAATGAAAGTGGCGAGAAGCAGCTACATAGCAGGTTGCAGCGGCACTTCAAACGTTCTCGCTGGCATGAGATACGGCATTCCAATTTTTGGCACTATGGCGCATTCGTTTGTCATGTTGTTTGATAAAGAAATAGATTCTTTCAGAGCTTTCACGAGAACTTTTCCAGACAAATCCACGCTTCTGATTGACACTTTTGACGACATAAAAGGTGCAGAAAAGGCGATTATCGTTGCGAAAGAACTTGAAGCGAAAGGATTCAAACTTCGCGCAGTGAGGCTGGACAGCGGAGACCTGGTGGAAATAAGCAAGAAGGTTAGACAAATTTTAGACAAGAACGGCTTGAAGTATGTGAACATTTTCGCAAGCGGAGACTTAGACGAGTACAGAATAGAAGAGCTGTTGAGAAAAGGCGCAAAGATTGACGCGTTCGGTGTTGGGACTAAAATGGGAACTTCAGCAGACAAACCATACGTGGACATCATCTACAAACTATGCGAGAAAATGAATGAAAACGGAGAATTTTCGCCCATAATGAAATTGAGCAAAGGCAAAATCACACTTCCTGGAAAAAAACAGGTTTTCCGGCTTAAAGATGCTGGAGGCAACTTTTTGAAAGACATAATCGCCTTGCATGACGAAAAAATAGAGGGAGAACCGCTTCTCGCAAAAGTTATGGAGAACGGCAAAATAGTTTGCAGTCTCCCATCTTTGGATGAGATAAGAAAAAGAGCCATGGAAAACGTTTCAAAGCTTCCATGGAAGTATAAGAAACTGAAAAGGGCTCCACGTTATCCCGTCATGCTTAGTCCTAAGCTGAAAAGGTTAATGAGAGAGTTAATGAAGCGAATAAAGAAAGAGGAAGTTGTTAACTCTTAGCTCGCGGTAACGGCTAGAAGGAGGTTTATGAAGCCAACTTCTATTATGGCTGCGATGAAGAATATGCCGTAGATATAGGCTAGGTCTTTGATGGTCATTGTGCGGCTTAACGTTTTCTTTAGGGTCAAGTATATGCCATAGCCTTCAATAATGCCCATTGGTGTGCTTACTAATAAGATTAAAGGCAAGTCCTCAACGTATACTCTACCGTAGATGAGAATGGCTCCGCGCAGAATACTTAAAAAGAGAATCATTATGGTGAAGGCTATTGCGAAGGTTTTAGGATGTTCAATCACGATTCGCCCATGCTTTTCTCTCTTAAAAAAGTCCAAGAGAACTAGGTTAACATAGAACGTCATTCCAAGCAGAATCAACGATACTACGAGGACGTTGTGAACGAAAAGCATGAGAACCGCTAAGAGCTGGTTGCGCGTAATGTCGCCGACTATGTTGAAGAAAAACAGATTTTCATAGTATGAAAGCGCTAAAAAACCTAAGAAGGCTAGTCCTAGGAGCGCCGTAGTCTTTTTCGAATCCAAAGCATCTGAGCGCTCCTAAAGAAAAACCATAAACGAGGGAAACAGTAATTTCCCTAATTCCCATATTTCTTTTATTATTCCGAAAATTAACGCAAGGAGTATGGCAACTACCAAGAAGATTATCATAGCCAACAAGCCAACAGCGATTGCTCCGAGCCAACCTGTCTCATAAAGACTCTTGATAAGAAACAGCCACACGAAAATGCTCAGAATCAGCGGTATTAACTGGTAAGGAATAAACAAGAAGAAAACTGTTGACAAGATTGTTCCAAGAAAGGAAATCAGAAAAGCGTCTCTAAAACGGGCACGTCTTCCGCCCACAACAATTAACCCAGCAAGATAAAGAACCCCAGACAGAATCAAAAGCTGAACTAGGAAAAAGATTAAGGGAAACAATAGGCGAAATTCAGAAGGGATAAGGTCCCACCAGCCACCTCTCCCATTCGTAGCCATAGCTAAGAACGAAAAAATGAAAACTTTTAAGAGATGTGCAACTGTCATCTAAACCACTTAATGTCTAGTCCTATTAATCGGACAAGATAAAAGTTTTATGAAGTAGGCGACTAGATTTTTTCTCGTTTTACTTCGAAAAGCACGGTTCCGCCGTCCGTGTAGGGTTTTCCCGGGTCTAAACATTGAAAATAGCCTCTTTCGCCTTCTTCTTTCGCTAAGCCCAACAGTTTAAAGCTCATTCCGTGGCTTAAGGGAACAATCATGGAAAGTATGCAGCCTAAAGCGTGAATGCAAAGATTGTCAGTTTCCTTAACAACTATTCTGGGCGAATCTACAACTATTCGTTCTCCAACCTTATAGATTGGACAGTTTCCACGCACACTCTTAACGGTAATAACCAAACGGTATTTACCAGCTTCGAACATAACTTTCACCCCGCCATATCAATATGCTTATTAGCATGAGTTATGAAGTTTTGGGAAACGCCAAAATTGCAAACACTTAAAAGTTATTGCGAAAGGGATATTTGATAATTGAGGAAAAAAGGTGCGAAAACAATGCAGAATCGTCCAGCCATAGTTGCCGCTGGAAGAACCAAATTCGGAGAACACTACGAGAAAGAACCAGAAAAACTAATTGAAGAAGCATGGCTTAAGGCATCGGTAGAAGCCGACATAGAACGCAAAGACCTAGAAGCTTGCTACCTCTCAGATTACTTCCTCCCAATAACAAACAAACTCGGACTCGAAGAAGGATTCCTTTCAGAACTCACAGAACTACACGTGCCCATGGAAGTAACCCGCTCCTTTGGCTCCGCACTTTCCAACGCCTGCAACGCCATCCAAGCCGGAAAATACAATGTGGTTCTCGTCGGCGGCATAGAAAAAATGACTGACCGCTGGGACAAAATCCGAGACGACCTCATGCTTCTCGAAGATCCATGGAGTTACTATGCGGGATGCACGCCAGAAGCAAACCACGAGCTAATGCTTCGAGCTTACATGAAAGAATATGGAATAACAGGCGATGACGCTGAAAAACTAAACATCGCCCTAGCACAAATTTCAGTCAAGAACCATCTACACGGAACAAAAAACGAGTATGCACAGTACCAACGAAAAATAACTGTTGAGCAAGTCATAAACGCCAGAAAAGAAGCACGGAAGCCCTTGGGACTTTATGATTACGCGCCAATCTCAGACGGCGCCGCAATCATCATCCTCACAAGCGAGGACGTTGCCAAAAAATTCACGGACAAACCAGTCCACGTTCTTGGCTCGTCTTCAGCAACGGATTACCTAACTTTTCCGGCAAGAGAGGATTTGACGCATTTCCTTGTAAGCGAAATTGCAATGAAAAATGCTTTGAAAACGGCTGGAGTGAATCTTTGGGATATACAAATTGTGGAGCTTTATGACCAGTCCACGGTTATGGAGATGGTTTCTCTTGAGGATTTGGGGTTCTGTGAACGTGGAAAAGCATGGAGAAGCATTTACGAGAGCTGTCAAGATTATAAGGGCTATTATGAGATTGAGGGAAGGAAAGTTTTTGTGAACATGAATGGCGGCTTAAAGGCAGATGGAAACCCGCTTGGCGCCACGGGCGGCGCCCAAGTTTTTGAAGTTGTTAGACAGCTGAGAGGCGAAGCTGGCGAACGTCAAGTCAAAAGTGACAAAGAACTTAAGTATGGCTGCGTGCTGGAGCTTGAGGGTTTCGGCACTAAAGGCTACGTGTATATTTTGGGGAGGGATTAGTAAATGAGTAGCGAACCCATAGAGAGAAGAGTTTCTTATCTTGGAGATAGACTTAGGGGAAGACGTTGCCAAATATGCGGAAAAGAGTATTTCGAGTTTAGGGACTATTGTGGAGACTGCGGAAGAAAAAGCTTCGGAAAAATGGCTGACATAGACC
>JAIMAA010000058.1 GCA_023512225.1 Candidatus Bathyarchaeota archaeon | reverse complement strand
AAGCGCAAATAGGGCAACCCCGCTTGGTTTTTTGATTCTGCTGTGTTTTCTATCGTGTTTGTTCTTTATTTACATTTTCTGATTGTAGAAGATGGAGTGGCTGTCGTAAACGTTTTATGGGTTGTTGACAAGGTTTTTACCTTCTTTAAGCTATTGTGGAACTGGTGAAAAACAGTTTGTCTCCGTTGAGTGACTCGATTACGCGAACCAGCAGCATGCTTAGACTAGGTGCTTCCAAGCAGGTTCTTGATTATGAGCAACGTTTTTCTTCTCTCAAGAATCTTTATTACAGTTTGCTTTCAAATCTTGTGATAACTGACTTAAACCATGAAGAGGCATGCAAAACAGCCAAAGAATTTTTCGGTGATTCCAAAATTCGGTTTGCTGGCATAGACGGCACAATGTACTCGCGTCCTCTGTTTGATTTGGTGATTTTCTTTGGTGGTGCTTACGCTTCTACTGGCGTAATAACGTTCTCAGAAAAGGACAAGCCCGTCGTAGAGTATGATGAGCGGACGCTTCAGCAGGGCGCTGGCATCTCAAGTGTTGTGCCAGTTTACGTCAACGAAGTTCCAGACATAGACCAGACATTTTTTGAGGCAAGGCAGCCGGACGAAATAAACCTGAATAGATTGCTGACGGACGAGTCGATAATAAACAATGCCACGATTGCGAATTGGATAATGACTTTTGCTGAGTATTATCTTGCGTACAAATTCGCCACAGACTCAGACCAGAAAATACGCATTATTTTTTTGGATAGAAGCTTATCGATTGAGCGGGCAAGTCTGCTTTATGACACTTCGAAGAGTGATTTGTGGAAAACAAAAAGCAGCATAATTGGATACAAAGTTGACGGCGAACCCGTCGACATTAACGACTTGACAATCGCAAGACAGTGGGTTTGCAATCAAGTTTTGGGTTTGCCGCCTCCAAGAGCCGATTACATGCGTTATGCAATAATTGATTTAGTTAAGCGAAAGGGAACTTTAACTGAAAAGCAAGTTCTAGCGGAGTTCGGGATAACTGATGAGAAAAGAGCCAAAAGAGTGGAAAGATGCCTTAGGCATTTGGTTAAAAGAGGCATTCTAAGTGAGAAACATGATAATTATGTTTTGAATCCAAAGTATGCGACTACATGGGAACGTGTCAGAAAGCTTGTAACAAGCCTTGGTGACCGTTTCTTTTTTGCTAAAACATCGGAGACGGATACTGCTAGTTTGATGAAGATTGTGAAGGATGGAAAGGAGCATTGGTTAACGACTCTTGACATTGCGTTTTTGACGCTTTTTACTTTGCACTTGCTTATGGAGGAATGCTGGAAAAGGCGTATTCTGCTTGTTGGTATCACGAAGGACACGGCTGCAAGAGATTTCAAGCGGCAGTTAATTCCAATAATGCAGAATGAAGGTTTACTGAAAACAAGCGTTTCGCGGGAAGTGTTTGAGAAATTGCCAAACACGGACCGCATGATACTTCAGTCAGCAAGCATCTTTAATCCAGAAGAGATTAAGCCGCCGTGGAGCCTAATCGAGTATGATTCTGCTTTTAGAACAATGGTTTCGGATAGGAAGAACCGTAGGGGTTTTGTTTCTGGCGCGATAAAGAATAAGATTGGACTTGAGAAAACTTTTGTTAAAACTTATGTTCAGTTGAGTCAAGCCAAAACTGACCCTATGCTGCGTAGTAATGTGCTTCTTGTTGATCGTTTGGTTTATCCGGAGTATGATTGTAAGCCGGAGAGTGTTGTGAAGTTTTGGAATGAGCTTAGTGATGGCACGGAGGAGCCGTTGGAGGTGATTTTGTTTAGGGATAAGGCTGTGCCGAATAGGTTGCAGAGTTTGGTTTTGAGTGTTTTGGCGGCTATGGCGCCTTCAAGTATTCCAGAAGCTTTTGGACATAATAAGGCGTTGTTTATTGCTGATAAGATTGCTAAGTGGAATTATGGGCAGTTTAAGTGTGTGGTGGATACTACTGCTGATTGGATTCTTAATAATCATAGGTTGAGGCGGTTTATATTTTACATGAGCACGTTTAGGGAGAGAAGAGCGTCGATAGAAGCTGCAAGAAGAGAAGGCAGTTAGGCGGCGCTATGTATGGGTGGTCTGTTGCTGTTCGCGGTGACTAGACCCCCCTTATAAATACTTTGAATTTCTGGTTAGAACCTAAGTGTAGTTCTTGGCGAGGTTTCACGTTTGTGTTGCAAAACAGCCCTTTTATTGTTTCTTTTGCGAGTTTCACGTTTGAATGAGGTGGTCAAGAGTGCAATTGGGTCAAGTTACGTATCATGGCATGGAAAGTATACTACTTGTATGGTGTTGGCGGTTTTATGAAGTTAATTATCTTAAGCATTGATGCTTTTTGGATTGAACGGGAATAGCTTTAATTGAAAAAGCAACGTATACACAATCATAATTCCAGAGGTGAATAATCCTTTGAATGCGCGGAAAGAAAACACGTTAAACGCATTTTGCTTTACAGATTTTGACGGCAAGTTCCATGCAAGACTCGCTGCTGTCATTCCCAGATATTTTGGTGTTGCAGAAGAGTCAAAGCTTGCTGGCACGAGTGCACGGTACCAGTGCCGTGTTAAAGTTGAGTATCAGAAGGATTTGATGGGTTTACTTGAGGAAGGTATGCTTTTGGCTGTTAAGAATTTTAAACAAGCTAATCAAGGCGAAGAGCGCTTCACACTTATGGAGATTAGCCGTGTGTGGCCGGAACATTTTGGTTTGCGTGGTTTGTCTGAGCATGGGTATTATCCTATGCAGTTTGAGATTATTGAGCAGTCGGAGGAGGATTGGCAGACTGACGACAAGTCTACGATGATGATTCAGATAGACGCGATACCAATAAATTACGATTTGATTTTGAATGAAAAATGCGATTTTCAATTTGTTAAAGGCTTTTCTTACCCAGTGGTGGGAAGCCGAGTCTACCTATTGAACAGTGGAATGATAAACCGCATGTACAATCAAAAAATAGCTCAAGCGTTCGGCATCGACCCGTCTAAAACTGTGCAAGACGCGAGAGCCGACCCGAGGCTTGGATTGATAAAAATGTTCCAAGCTAGCGAAACTGTGATTCCCATCTATGTTGATTTTGAGAAGCTTGTGCGTTATCACTTTGGCGTTTTTGCTTTCACGGGCGGCGGAAAAAGCAATTTGATGTCGAATATTCTTAGAAGGATTTTGCTTCATACCAGCGACACGAAAGTTTTAGTTTTTGACATAAGCTGTGAATACGTGTTCTTGTTGTTGGATTTGCTTGCAGACCCTGCGTTTCCAGCGAAGGTTGTCATGGAGAACAAGATAGACTCTTTAGAGCAGTTCTTCAATTCCGTCGTGAAACCGAGAGAGTATGAAACAGACGAGCGAATCAAAGTGGGACTGCGGCAAATAATGGAGCAAGGCAAACTCGCCTATTACAGAAGACCAAGACGCAAAGTTCCAACATACAGCCAGTTCATGGACGAGCTTAACGAGCAGAGAAGAGGAGCGTCAGACAAACCGAACTACATTAACGCTATTGATGAGATTCACGATGCAATATTAGCGTACATGGAAGAACACGGCACAATGGAAAACCAGGAAGTAACTGAAGACTTTGTCAACTACATCGACGAAGTTGCAAGAGCAAAGGTGGAAGAGTTTAAAGTTCATGAAAAAAGCGGATTATACGGTTGGGGAACAACAAGAAACATGCTAATTGATAGAATAAGAAGAAAAGATGAGATTGAGGAGACAGACGCTGGCGGTTTAGCAATCGAGAAAATCAGAGACTTGCTAGAGGACAAAAAGACGAGACTTGTTTGCATTTCAATTGCCGACCCATACACAATAAAAGATTTAGTGTTAACTCTAACACAGGATTTTCTTGTTCGCAGAAAACGCCGATTCCAAGTCAAACCCTACATACTGCTCGTTTTTGACGAGGCACAAGAGTTTATTCCAAGCAACGCATCTGGCATAGAAGCCAAATGTTCCGTGCATGTTGAAACTTTGCTCAGACAAGGAAGAAAGTATGGCTTAGGCGCGTGCATAGCCACGCAACGTGTCGCCTATCTGAACACGAACGCACTACAACAGCTCCACACCTACTTTGTTGGCACTCTACCACGTCCATACGACCGCCAAGTAATAAGTGAAACATTCATGTTAGACAAAGGCATACTTGAAAAAACTTTAGAGTTCGCGCCAGGCGAATGGCTTTTGTCAAGCTACATCGCAACCGGCATGGAAAACGTGCCCATATTCATAAAGGCAGACAACGCAGAAAACGAAATAGAAAAATACCTAAAAGAAGGAAATTAAAGAGTTACATTCCGCATTTTTTGAGTAGACGTTTCCACCGTTCATCTGTTACTCGCTGGATTTCTTCGGTTAATTTCTCAAATTTTGGCGTGAACAAATGCCTAAAACGTCCCTGCACTTGCAAATATTCTTTTACTGGCTTCTTCTTTTGCGGAGCTAAAGCAAAAACTTTGCTCGGCGTTGAAAGCTGATAATCACCGTTTACGGCTTCCCATAACGGGAATATGCACGTTTCCACAGCCAAATGCGAAAGCTCTATAGACTTAGCTGGGTCGCTTCTCCATCCACGCGGACAAGGCGCAAACACATGTAAGAACGCCGGTCCATTAACTTCTAAGCCCTTTCTGACTTTCACAAGTAGGTCACGCCAATAATACGGCGAGGCTGTAGCCACATATGGCATGTCATGAGCCACCATAATATCAGCAATAGGTTTCTTATGCTCCAACTTGCCCGGAATGACCGTGCCAGCCGGTGAAGTGGTTGTTGAAGCGCCTAGTGGCGTTCCTCCACTGCGTTGAATGCCCGTGTTCATATAAGCCTCATTATCGTAAAGCACGTAGAGAAAGTCGTGTCCCCTTTCAACCGCGCCAGAAAGCGCCTGTATGCCAATGTCATAGGTGCCGCCGTCCCCAGCCAAGGCTATTATGTCTACATGCTCATGCTTACTTCTACCCTTCTTCTTCAAAATCTTCAATGCCGCATCAATCCCCGAAGCGTTCGCAGCAACATTCTCGAAAGCAGTGTGCAGCCACGGAGTAGCCCAAGAAGTGTACGGATAAATCGACGAGACAACTTCCATGCATCCAGTAGCGTTTGTAACTATCGTTGGTCCTCTAACCGCTTTCATTATTAACCTCAAAACAGTTGCTGGTGCACAACCCGCGCATGCTCTGTGTCCCGACAGGAACAAGTCTGGTTTTTCAGCGATGTCTTTTGCGGTGAATTTCCATTCAGTTTCTGTTTGCATTTTTCATCTCCTCCTATTCTCTTAATCCCAGATACTGCACGCGTGTTTCAACATGTTTTGTTCGCAGAATCTTCTGTAAATCCTCGTAGATTTTGCGAATTTGCATTGGGCTTGTGTCTCTTCCGCCTAAGCCGTAAATGTAGTTTACAATGTGCGGGTGCTCGTCCGTGTCATAAAGTGCATGGCGAACTTCATGGAAAACTGGTCCGCCTTCTCCGCCGAAACTCATGCTTCTGTCCATCACAGCCACAGCCTTTGCATTTTTCAGCGTGTTGACTATTTTCTCAACTGGTAATGGTCGGAAAGTGCGAAGTCTAAGCAATCCAGCCTTGACGCCGTCTACTCTCAGTTCGTCCACAACGGCTTTCACGGTGCCAGCCGTGGAGCCTAAACAGACGATGGCTATTTCCGCATCCTCAACATGGTACGCGTCAACCAGTCCGTCCCCATAGCTTCTGCCACTAATCTCAGCGTACTCTCTGTTTACTTGCGGAATTATTTTCAAAGCGTTTTTCATAGCTTCTTCTTGTTGCCGCTTAAACTCAAAATAGTAATTAGGCAACGCTATAGGACCCATACTTGTTGGATTGTCTGGGTCAAGCTTAAAGGGAACAGTTTTGCCCTCATGATTCACGACGTTGACAAACTTGCGGGTTCCAACAAACTTTTTCACAACATCGTCTGCAAGCACATGCACGTTTTCTAACGTGTGGCTTAACGTGAAACCATCCAAACCCACAATCACAGGCAACAGTACATCAGTGTTTTCAGCTATCCTAAACGCTTGAATAACTGAATCATACGCTTCCTGCGTGTTTTCAACGTAGATTTGTATCCAGCCGCTGTCGCGTTCAGTCATAGTGTCAGAGTGGTCGCCATGAATGTTCAGCGGCGCAGACAAAGCTCTGTTTGCAATCGCCATAACCACAGGCGCGCGGCATCCAGAAGTCACAAAGAGCATTTCATGCATCAACGCTAATCCAGCGGAAGCACTGGCTGTGAAGGCTCTTGCACCGGTTACTGAGGCTGCTAAGCAAGCGGTTAGGGCGCTGTGTTCGGATTCTGTGCAGACAAATTCGGTTTCCACTTCGCCATTCGCCACGTACTCGCTGAATCTTTCAACAATAATGGTTTGTGGAGTTATTGGATAAGCTGCTACGACGTCGACGTCTGATTGTTTTGCGGCATAGGCGACTGCTTCGTCTCCGTTTAAGGCTAAAACTTCTTGTTTAACAACACTTTTCATTTTGTCACACACCTTCCCTATTCAAGTTTCATCTCTATCGCCTTGGCTGGGCACTCATTAGCGCATATTCCGCAGCCTTTGCAGAAGTTGTAGTCAAATTCTATGTCTCCTTTTTCAGGTTTCCAGTGTATTGCGCCGTCTGGACAGAAAAGTACACATAATAAGCATCTAGTGCACTTTTCCAAATCTCTTACAGGCTTGTAGGTTTTCCAGTCTCCAGTCAAAAATTGCGTGCTGGCTTTCCAGCATACGCCTGCTGGCGAAATTTCTTTCCAACTTTTCTCTTTAGATGTCACTCTGATTTTACCTCCTCATAAGCTTCTTTTATAACTGCAAAATTTTTCTCGGCGAGGTCTTTTCTAAAACGTTCTTTAATGACCTTTTCGATGCTTTCTAAATTGACAATTCCGGTAATGCGAGCCACGGCTCCAAGCATGGCTGTATTGCCTATGGGCATTCCTAAAATTTTTATTGCTATCTCTGTTGCGGGAACAGCCCACACCTTACCTTTATTGGAGTTAAGCATTTTTCTAATTTCTGTGGGAGCGTCTTTTGAGTTAACTATGATTGTTCCTTCCTCGTTTAGTCCTTCGGTGACTGGAACTGTTTTCAGTAATGTTGGGTCTATTACGGCTACTAAGTCTGGGTTGTAGACTGCACAGTGAATTTTGATTGGTTCAGTGCTTATTCTCGTAAAAGCTGTGACTGGCGCACCCATCCTTTCAGGACCAAACTCAGGAAAAGACTGAATGTATTTTCCCTCGTGAATGGCTGCTCGTGCCAGTAATTCGCTTGCTGTCCATGCTCCTTGACCACCTCTTCCGTGCCATCTAACTTCCATGATTTTTTTCAATTTTTCTGTTCTCTCCATTGGTCTTTCACCCTAATTGGGAAATCTAACATATACATTTTTCTCAGCAGATAACGAAAACGTAACATGATAATGTGCTGTGAATAATTATGCAAAGTCAAGCATTATTTGCAGTTTCATCAGAGAAGACGGAAATTCTTCTGTTAACAAGCGTTACCATAAGTATTAAGTAGAAAGTGCATCAAAATTTAAATCTCTAAAATTTGGAATTAAAAATTATTTGGAGCCGACGGCGAATTGTCAAAGAAACCAGCAGATAATGGCAAGATATTATTGACGGCTGACCGAACCTTGATGAGTGATTACCATAGAAACATATTCTTAGGGTTCGGAACGTGTGCTCCACCCAACTTTCTTCCTGACTGGTTTTACAGTTGGCTCTTTTTTCCGCCAATTAAAACAAAAAAGGGCATACCTGAAGCCGCACCGTATGGATTAAGGAAAGTTGAGGCTCAGCTTTTGAGTGAAGGCTTTGATGTTTTGACTGTGTCGCCGTTGCATGTTGGAGAATACATTGATGAGGCGAAAGTTTTAGGAATCCACGTGATGGACCCTTTCGGTCTAGGTCCAGCTTCAACCACTTTCGCTTTTGTTTTGAAAAAAGAGCCATATCTTGCGCAGCATTTTCGTGCATTGCTAGCTACTCCTGAAATTAGGGAAGCCAAAAAACGCGGGTTAAAAATTATTGTTGGCGGTCAAGGTGTTTGGCAGTTTCTGCATCGACCAAAGTTTGTTGAGGAGTACGGGATAGACTGCATAATTTCTGGTGAAGCTGAAAAAGTTGTGGGGAGAATTTTTAGGGCTGCCTTGAATGATGAGCCGCTTCCCAAGTACTACGAATCTACCGTTGAAGAAACGCCAAGTCTTGAGGAGATACCTGATATTGCTAAGCCTTCAATTGACGGTTTGGTAGAAATAGGTCGCGGATGTTGCCGAGGCTGCCAATTCTGCAGTGTAACTTTGCGACCTCTACGTTGGTATCCAGTTGAGAAGATACTGCGTGAAATAGATGTGAACATGGAAAGCGGCTACACACGAGGCGTAGCACTTCACGCTGAAGATGTTATGCTTTACGGCTCCAAAAATACAATTCCAAACGATGAAAAACTCATAGAACTTCATGAAGTGGTTGCCAAAAAATGCGAGGGGATAGGATGGAGTCACTGTTCGCTTGCCGCAGTGGCGGCTAAACCGAAACTTCTGTCAAAAATTTCCGAAATTATTCTGCAGAAGCAAGCTTGGTGGGGTGCCGAGGTAGGAATAGAAACAGGTTCTGGAAGACTTGCTAAAAAAATTATGCCGGCAAAAGCGCATCCTTTTAAACCCGAAGAGTGGCCGGAGGTTGTGCGTACTGGTATGGGTTTGATGCATGATAATAAGCTGGTTCCGGCATGCACATTGATTGTTGGAAGTCCGGAGGAAACTGAGGATGACTTGGTTAAGACTGTAGAGTTGATGGACGACCTTAAAGGTGTTAGAAGTTTGATTGTACCATTGTTTTTTGTGCCCATGGGCAGGTTGAAGAATGAGGATTGGTTTAAAGAGACAGAAATGACGGAGTTGCACAAGGAGCTTTTGCTTAAGTGTTTGAATCATGGCTTGTATTGGATAAACGAGTTAATTGACATGTCGTTTACTGATAAATGGTATAGACGTGTGATTCGCCACTTCTACAGGCTTTTCGCAGGAGTGGTCAAATATAAAGTGAAAAAGGCTGGAATAGTTTAGAAGCCGTTGAATAACTAGACTTAAATACGACTGCAAAACCAAAATTCATAAGCGCTCGTGTTTGCCGCCGTAGCTCAGTTCGGTAGAGCGGCTGGCTGTTAACCAGTCGGTCGTAGGTTCAAGTCCTACCGGCGGCGCTTAAGCTTGCCTTTTTGAAAAACTGTTTTCTGACAAAAAGTTGGAGATTAGGGTGCTGGTGGAGGTGGCGGTGGTGGCGGCTGTGGAGGTTGAACTTGCGGAGCAGGGGCTACTGGAGGCTTTTTCTTGCGTAGCATTATGGCTGCAGCAACTATTACCACAACTATGACTACGATGATGACTATCCAAATCCACCAGTCCAAGCCTAAGAAACCTGGACCAAACAACCCTCCACTCCACATGTTAGTTTCTGCAGGAGTAAGTGCATATGTATAACCGCCATATGAGGCGCTTGTTTCTAGTAGTACTCCAGTTGCTTGGTCCCAATATACTTGTCTAGTTCCACCTGAATAGGGGTCTGTGGCTGTGGCGTAAATTGCTGTTCTACCATGCCGAGTTGTTACGCCTTGCACGGTGGTTGCTTCTCCAGGAATTGTTTGTCCCACGTTCAAGTTTGCTGGAATTATGAAACCGCTTATATCCCCATAGCCTGTCGCCACATCAACTGTGAATGAGTACTGTTGTAATTGTTGACCAGCGGTTCCCACAGCGTAAGTTCCTGTGACTTGTGTTCCGCTCACGCTTTGAATTGTTATTTTAATCCATCCTTGAGCAGTTTGTCCTCCGCCGGACATGGTGAAGTTATATTTTATCCAGTCTCCGGTTTTGACGCCTACAGTGTATTGTGCAACTGCAGAGTTACTTATTGCCAAGCAAAAAACAACCAACACAAAAAGCAAGACTTTTGCTTTAACATTTTTCATAATTTCATCTCTACCATAAGCAATGAGCATGTTACCTTTTTATAATTTATGCAAACTGCGGAACAGCATTAATCAAAAATGCTTACTAAGAATGAATCCAAAAAGAAAAATGTGAGAATTAGGTGTTTATGCGTATTTTTTGCATTTGTAGCAGTACCAACGCTGATACTGTTCAATGTAGGTTAATGGTCCGCCGCAAGTGGGACAAACTTGTGCTCCTGGCGGTGGCGGGGGCGGTGGTGGTGCTCCCTGAAACTTCAGAAAAGTAGGCATTGGAATTGGACGATTTTCAAGCATTCCAGACAGATATCCGCCTATAGGATAGAAAATTAAACCCCACACGAAGATTAAAGCCCATGCCGTCATTACCGTGCCTGCACCAGCACCCGCAAGCGCAGCCATTGTCACGAAAACAAACAATGTGATGAAGAAGTGCACAATGAACGCCATAACACCCGCAGCAAGCCCTTCCATCTCCTTTCTCTCAGTCTTATGTATTCTGAAGTTTAGATAGCCAGCGACAAAGCCTCCAGGCAAGAATCCAAATATTCCTGAGACAACGCCTAACGCGATGACTTCGCCCCACTTTGAATATGTAGCATAGAAGAGTATGTTGTAGGCAAGAGCGCCAATAATTGACATTCCCACCGCAAATCCGATTAGTCCAGCGGCAATGTAATCTTGTAAGTAGCCTTCTTCCTTTATGCTCATACAAATTTCTCCTTACGTTTTGAATAGCATTCTTTATCTTAAAGTATTTAACATTTATTTACGAACGTTAACAGCTAAAGGCTCAGCCAAATTCTGAAACGGAAATTGACATAAAAGAAAAATTTTATTAAAAGCTGAATATTGGCCAGGTGCAGTGGCTCACACCTGTAATCCCAGCACT
>JAIMAA010000005.1 GCA_023512225.1 Candidatus Bathyarchaeota archaeon | reverse complement strand
AAGCCCGGTGGTGTAGCGGTCAAGCATGAGGGCCTCTGGAGCCCTTGACGAGAGTTCGAATCTCTCCCGGGCTACCATTGTACCGTGGACAGGTCGAAGTTTAAATTCTCGGTTTTTGTGTTGAAACCCCAGTGTATGTGGTGTCATAACATCAAGTGACCTAACTCCTCTGGAGCATTTCGCAAAATCTTTTAGCGTAAAGAAGCAATAGAGAAAATTGTGAGAAAATGAAACTTGATTATTATTTCTCTCAATTCGGTGAACTCAAGGCTTTGTATAAGTTGGTAAAACAAGATTTCTTAAAAAAGGGACTAGTTCATCATAATTGGCATCATATACTTCGAGATCTTGCAAGAGCAGTAATAATAGGCGAAGCTGAGAAAGCTAATGTGAAGATTGTTCTAGCCAGCGTGTTACTTCATGACATTGGCAGATTATACCCAGACTTAGGAAGCGATCATCATGAAGCTGGAGCTTTGAAGACTCCAGAATATCTGAAGAAAACCGGTTTCAAAAGTGAAGAGGTCAGTGAAGTAGCTCATTGCATAAGAGCCCACGGTCCTCGAGGAACAGAAGAACCGAAAACTCTTGAGGCAAAAGTGGTTTACGATGTGGATGTTCTTTCATGTTCTGTGGGCTACATTGGAGTAGCAAGAGTGTTTGACTACTTTATGAGAGAGGAAAAAATGGGCGTAAAAGATATGATGGAAATTCCGAGCGGTAAGAAGGGGCAGAGACGAGATTTCTATACGAAGACTGGAAAGACTATGGGTGAGCAAGGCCTAAAAAAGGCTCGAAGATTCTGGGAAGAACTGAGGCGTGAACTTCAAAAAGAAGAACGCACTGTCAAAGACATAATTCCAGAATACAAAGGAGATTGAGTGCTGGTACACAGAAAACAAAGCTGAGGAAGAAGACTTGCCAAACTATCGATTCAAAATTGATTTTAAGTATATCTCGAGGTCTTTTCCGAGAAAGGACCCAGAGTTGCGTCTTAACTCCGATATCTTAGACCGATGTTTGAACCTAAACCGGGCTACCATGTACCCAAGTCAGGACGACGTTCAAACTTTTGATTCCTCTCTGGATTTTCCTCTTCCTCAGTCACCCCCTCCTCTCCTTGTGTCTTTTCTCTGGGGAAACGATATATCTTTGCAGTACGGTTCGCTATAGCGACGGGTAAAGACTTAAACAGAATACATGCTGTAGTGATGGTGAGGATGTGGATGTCTAAAAAGGCTATGCGTTTTAGTCGCGATGAAACCATATACAATCGCCCACAAGAATTGCTTCAAAACCTAATTCGCTTTGACACAACTAACCCGCCTGGAAACGAGGCAGAATGTGTCAAATACATAAACACCTTACTAACCGATGCAGGTTTTGAAACAGTCGTTCTTTTCAAAGATGCGAACCGCCCTAACTTGATTGTTCGTTTGAAGGGACAAGGCGCTACAGCACCACTGTTGCTTTATGGCCACGTTGATGTTGTAACAACCACCAACCAAAAATGGACTCATCCACCGTTCGAAGCGGAAATTGAGGATGGATACATTTGGGGTCGCGGTGCTTTAGACATGAAGGGTGGCGTCGCAATGATGTTGGCGGCTTTTCTACGTGCCAAAGCTGAACATCTAAACCAGTCTGGTGATGTTATCCTTGCGATAGTAAGTGACGAAGAAGCCTTGGGTGACTATGGAGCCAAATTCTTGGTAGAGAATCATGCAGAATATTTTAAAGGGGTCAGGTATGCGATTGGCGAGTTCGGTGGCTTCTCATTCTACGTAGGCAAGAAAAGATTCTATCCCATACAGGTTAGTGAAAAACAGATTTGTCATATGAAGGCAGTGATTCGAGGCCCTGGTGGACACGGCTCGCAACCCATGCACGGAGGTGCGATGGCAAAGTTGAGTCGGCTGCTTCAACAATTGGATACAAAAAGTCTGCCTGTTCACATAACGCCTGTTGTCAAACAAATGATTGAGGAAATCTCTTCGTCAATAGGATTTCCATCAAGCTTCGTTCTTCGTCAACTTCTAAAGCCAACCTTTACGAATCGTGTGCTAAAGCTGCTTGGAAAAAAAGGCCAAAGCTTCGAGCCTTTGTTTCACAACACAGTAAACGCAACTGTTGTTTATGGCGGGGAAAAATCCAATGTCATACCGAGCGAAATAACGCTTGAATTAGATGGACGTATCCTGCCAGGTTTAAGTCCCAAGGACCTCATGGCTGAGTTGCGCCAAGTCATTGGCGACGAAGTCGAGTTGGAAGTTATCAGACATGACCCAGGTCCAGCTGAGCCAAATATGGGCTTGTTTAACTTGCTTTCAGAAATCTTGCAGGAAGCCGACCCAGCTGGGAAGACGTTGCCATTGTTACTGACTGCAACTTCGGACGCCCGTTTCTTTTCTCGGTTGGGCATTCAGACCTATGGTTTTACGCCGATGAAACTGCCACCAGACTTTAACTTCATACAAGCCATCCACGCTGAAGATGAGCGTATTCCAGTAGAATCTGTGGCTTTCGGCGCTGAGGCGATTTACAAAGTCTTACAACGTTTTCAAGAAGGGAAGTAACAAACTCGCAAAGAAATAGCCATCTCACAGAGCCAGAAATCTTGGCAAACGTAACTGTTGATGACGTTCAAAATCGATATTTTCCTCCAGTTAAAGCCGTCATCTTGGTCGGTGCGAGGTGAGAAATTTAAACGAGATAAGTCACGTATCCCGGGCTACCATAAGATTTTCTTAAACTTTTCTTTTAAGAAATCTATGGAAAATTATGTGATTTAACCCAGGCGCTTCAATGCTCTCAGAGCGAAGAGAGTTATCCATTTGCTTGGTTTGTCCTTTGCTTCTATGTTGATGTGCATTCTTCCAACTGGCGTGCTTTCCAATATCCAAGTGCCAGTTTTCTGGCGTTTTTGTAGTAGGACTTCAATGGCGTCGCTTAAGCGTTCGTCTTTCACGTAGCCAAGTCGTGTTAAAACGTCTAGTCCTCTCAGGATATTATAGCCATAAAACCATGGAAAGTTCAGCGTCAACCAAGCCTTGTTGATTATTTTGTAGCTGTGGTGGTCCGCCTTGAACAAGCGATGCATGAGTAGAAACTCTGCGCCTTTCTCGATTGTTTCTTTTATCTCTTTTGTTAGGTTCTCTTTTCTGATTTCTGAAAAAGCTTCTAATGGGCAGATTGTTCCGTTGAAACAGCCGTGTTTATCCCTAATGTGCGCTCGCCAGTAGGGACAAAGCCAACCACCATCTTGGTTCTGAATCTTCACGAGCCACTCTAAAGCCTTTTTGACTCTTTTGTCGTCAGCATAGCCTATTCTAATCAGCGCTGCCGCCATGTTACCAGTAAGACAGGAATATTGATGCTCAAAAACGAGTGAAGACGCAAACTCCCCTCGCGGAGGCAGCTTCTTTCCCTTCTTAAGCAACAACGTATGCTCTTCCACAGCCCTTTCAAGAGTATAGCTTGAAAAGCCGCCGTCTTCCAGTTGAAATTGGAAAACATATTCGCATGCTCTTTCGACCCTTTCATCGGTTTTGTCCATTCCAAGCTGAGCGAGAATCATTATTTGCCAATAGGAAGACTTGTATTTGGGGTGATAAGGGTTAAATGGTTCTTCCCAGTAGCCTTCTGCATTCTGCTTACTGAATATTTTACTTACAACCTTAGACCGCGAAATTGCCCGTTTTGCTGCAATCACTTGCGGGTCATCTTCTCTTTTGCCAAGAATATCACGCAACGTGAAATATCGCACTGAAGGATTAGACTCCTCAAGAAGCCAGTCAACGGGACTTTCTTTCAAAAGTGTCTGCCAACTAATCATAATGTTCATCTTCTCTGTTCAATTTTGTGTATAGCGGGCCCGCCGGGAATTGAACCCGGGACCTACGGGTTAAGAGCCTCAACCTAACCCCGCTCGGCGGTTAGTCCGCCGCTCTGGCCTTACTGAGCTACGGGCCCTATGACGTGATTTTCTAAAATATGCAATTTAAAGGCTGTTAATAAGCATTAACAGTTTTAAGCTTTAATTTGAATTCTATGCTGGGAAGTGAGGCAGTTTGGGTGAATTGGTTTTTGTTGGGCTTGGGTTACACGATGAGAAGGGAATAAGCTTGCGTGGTTTGGAAGAAATTAAAACGGCAGAGGCTGCGTTTATGGAGCTTTATACGAGTTTGTTGCCGAATTTTTCAAAAAAACGTTTGGAAAAGATTTCTGGAAAAAAGCTGCAGGTGGTTTCGCGGAAAGAGCTTGAAGAAGAAAATGGTAAAGTCATTATCGAAGTGGCTGAGAAAGGTAAGGCTGTTTTGCTTGTTCCCGGCGACCCACTCATAGCCACTACTCATGTTGCATTGAGAATACATGCAGAAAAACTTGGAATAGAAACTCGCATAGTTCACGGAGCTTCTATACTTTCTGCTGTGATTGGCTTATGTGGCTTGCACAATTATAAATTTGGAAAAAGCGTTACTATACCTTTTCCAGAAGAAACTCCTACCGAAACTCCCTATGAAGTTATTGCTCAAAACAAGAAGTTAGGGCTTCACACGCTTTGTTTGTTAGACATAAAGGCTGAGGAAAAACGTTACCTAAGCATTGCAGAAAGTTTGGGGTGGCTTCTGAAAATAGAAAAGAAAAGAAAAGAGAAAATAATCACATCTAATACACTCATGGTTGGCGTGGCAAGAGCTGGAAGCAAAAAACCAACCGTGAAAGCTGGCTTCCTAAGAGAGCTAATGAATCATGACTTTGGGGAGCCGCCGCACAGTATTGTTTTTCCTGGGAAACTTCATTTTATGGAGGCTGAGGCGCTTGTTATTTTGGCTGGTGCTTCAGATAAGGTTAGGGAGATGGTGGAATGAGTTTGGAAGGGCTTGTCTCGAAGTATATTGCTTCTGCGGAGCACGTTTTTGGCAACATGGTAATCGTTGAGACTCCTACGAGTCTCAGCGGTGATAGCGTCAAAAAAGTTGTGGAGTTTGCTAAAGCCTATTTGGAAGATGCCAAATATTATAGAGATAAAAAGGAAACTGCGGTAAGTTTAACTTCCATTGCGTATTGTGAAGGCTTGTTAGATGCCTTGAGATTGTTGGGAGCCGTGAAATTTGAATGGCCAACGAGAAAACTAGAGAAAAGCGAAAGGTAGTTTTGGCTTCTGGCGTATTCGACTTGCTGCATCTTGGGCATGTGAGATTTCTGGAAGAAGCAAAAAAGGCTGGCGGACGAGATGCCGAGCTCATAGTTATTGTGGCTAGAGACGATACAGTTGAAAAGAGGAAAGGAAAGAAGCCTATAATGCCTGAGAACCAGCGACGAGCATTGGTTGAATCTTTAAGGGTTGTTGACGAAGCAATTCTAGGCTACGAAAAATTTGACATTGGAAAAGTCATCGAAAAAATAAGACCAGACATCATTGTTGTTGGATATGACCAGAATGGCATGGAAAAAACTGTAAAGGATTATGTGAAAGAAAGAGGACTGAACATTAAAATCGTGAAAATTGGCAAGTTTGGAGAGGACGAGTTGGATAGTTCTTCGAAGATTAAACAGAAGATTATTGAGGATTTCAAAAGATGAACAATGTATTTAAGAGTTCTAAGAAGTTCATGCCAACATATTTGCTCATTGCGATAAACATAGCAGTTTACGCTTATACCTCGATTATTGGCGGGAATTTTATGGAAACAGACTACTATGTATTATTGCAATATGGTCAATCGAACTCGTTCGTAATGAGTGGGGGGTATTGGCAGCTTTTCACAGCGATGTTTGTCCATGTCGGTTTAGTGCATCTTTTGGGTAATATGTTCTTTTTGCTTATTTTTGGACTTAGAGCAGAAGACATGTTTACAATTCAAGAATACCTTCTCATCTACCTTTTAAGCGGGCTCACTGGAAACTTGTTAACATTACTTTTTGGACCAGATATGCTTTCGGCGGGGGCTTCTGGCGCCATTTTCGGAATGTTTGGAGCGGTTACAATATTTGTTAGACGTGCTGTTGGACAATCGATATTGAGCGCGCTGATGTACTCTTTCTTCTTGTTGATGATTAATATAGGTCCAAACGTCAACAATTTGGCTCATTTTGGCGGTTTAATTATTGGACTGTTGATTGGCTACATGCTTGCAACAAAACGAAAAATCACAATAACGTATAGATACAATTACTCCTACTACAAATGAACCGCGTACACCAACAGCAAGTATACTGCAAA
This sequence comes from Candidatus Bathyarchaeota archaeon, assembly GCA_023512225.1. Classification (GTDB taxonomy): domain Archaea; phylum Thermoproteota; class Bathyarchaeia; order Bathyarchaeales; family Bathycorpusculaceae; genus DSLH01. Next base: position 26,714 of record JAIMAA010000005.1, on the reverse strand, counting down.
TTCAACCTATATATAAGGGGGGCTATAACTTCTCAAACCCTAAAAACCAACACAATCCAAAAACTATTCACGGCAAAGTTAAAACCTCAACCTTCACCTTATGCCCATCCTTCAACTTCAAATTTTTCCTCAAACAAACAGGAGCAACAATCTCAATAACCGAAGAATCATAATGGCTCCTCAAAGCCGTTATAACAGCACCCTTCACCTTATTCTCAATTATCGCAGGATAACACCGAACAGGACCAAAAGTACGGTCCTCATTCTTGAAGCCCTCGACCTCAATAGAAGGATAAGCCTCAAGTTCCGAACGAGTTTTAACATCATAATCAGTTGTAAGTTTAAGATTAAGCGTGCCTGGATAAGGGTCAAAACCCAACTTCTCCAAGAACTGCTTCCTGTAACGCTCTTTCGATATGTAGTAGGCTCCTTCGCCTAACCCTGTGAAAACTGTTCCTTCCAAAGTTATCGAAGGCGGATAAGCTGCTTCCATCAGAAAATGCAAGGTCGAATAGAGCTTTTTCAACTCTTTTATGCCAGAATCTGTAATTTTGATTAGGCACCCATCAGGTGTTATTGTCCGCTTAATCAATCCCTTCGCGTCCAATTCAATTAGGTAACGTGAAGCTGTCTGCTGAGAAGCACCTAACTTTCCAGCCAAATATTCTGTAGAAATTTTTGCTGTTCGCCGATGAGCACCCATCTCAGCCAACTTTAAAAGCGTAAATAGATGGCGCCACTCTTGCTTTTCAGCCATTTACTCTGCCTCTAAAGTTCCTTGCTTATTTAAAAATAACATGTTGCATATTTAAGCGGCTCGAAAAAATGTTTGCGACAATTAACCTTCATAGCATGTCATGTTTGCTTGAACAATTATGCCTCGCAAATCCCTCAGATGTGTCGAGACTTGCACAGTGTCGGAGAGTGTTGTAACTCTAAAAGATATGGCATAGGTGCCATTGCCGTAATCCGTTAGAGAAAAATTGTTTGATGAGTCAATAGGCACCCATATCCCAAGATTCTCGTAAAACAACGTTATGTTTTGGGCTAAAGCTGGTTCACCTTCATTGTACACATTACAGGTTAGATTCACCACTTTCTCTATTCCAAGAATCGTGGTATAATAGCCGCTAACAGTAATGGTGGTCGTCACGTTCACAGCATAATTTACAGTGGAGTTCATTGCAATATCATGTGCTTTTAAGGTGAAGTTTGCGTAGGCGCTGGAAACGCCTATGCCGCTTGTGCCCCATGAAAGCCAAATGCCAGAATCATACACTAAATTATCGAGTACAGCGAAGCTTAATTGCCAAATTCCAAACTGTTTTAAATTCCTTAAAATTTGTGAAAGTTCATTTAGATTTGTTGCTAGCAACGTTTTTTCTCCGCCGTTGGAAACGTTTGCGAGAGAGCTTATCACCGCATTTCGTGTGGTTTGTTTTATGGCAAAAACAAAATCGCTGATTGGAAGATTGTACGTGCCGTTTGTTTCCTTACCAAGCTCATAAACGTAAGCCGTAGTTGCAGAGATCAGTATAGCTATAGCTAGCGCTGCCACTATGAGAAGCTGCGCCGAATTGTTTGACCCAAACTTTCTGTCTTTTCTTTTCATGAAGCCACCGCTAAATGCAAGTGGATTATGTAACATCTGAAAACTAAGCCTTGGCTTACGCAAAGATATTCCACGAAAGCTATTTCTTGACTGTTCAAAGCACCATTGGAGATGACGGCAGTGTTGACTTGTTGCATCTGCGAGTTGTAAACTGTCAAGTTAAATGATGTTCCAGCTGGTAAGATAAGATTAAGTGCGTCTCGCAAGGCAGTCCAGTTTCCCTCATCTATATATTTTCCGAGACTTCCATCAGAGTCCAATTTCATGAGCGCCTGCAATCCTGCATAGCTTAAGTCATCGCGTTTAGTTGTGTTTTGTGTCGTTGTGAGATTTGCTGAGACGGCAAATGATGAGAAAATTATGAGCACTGCTAGGAAAGCTTCGATTATTCTGATTTGTCCTTTGTTTTGGCTTCTCATTCTTTTGGACCCCCAAGCCAAAAAGTGCATTTGTAAAGCCCAGAATCTATTGTGACAGTGTATGTGTAAACGAAAACGTTAGAGATAACCAATGAATTTGACAAGTTTGCACCAGCTTGAAGAGGAATCTGTGGGTAAGCAACCCATTCTGTAAAGAAGGTAGTTACATTCAGCCCTGTTACGATGAGCACTGTTGGGTTTGACTCGCGAAATTGTGGAATTTGAAATGCTGCGGATTGATTGCTACTTGTAATTTGTGTTAAAGTCGAGTTATAATCAAAGGTTAGGGCGTAAGCATTTGACAAAACAGTTTCGGGATAAACAAATGACGCATTCAGAACATAGTTTAAAGGGCTAAGCCTAAGAAAAGTACCTTTAGAGTTCGGATGTGCAGAGTTATGCGCAAAGGTGTATACATCGAAAGATGCCATTCGACTATTGCATGTGGCTTTGGCGAAAACAACAAAAAGTGCTGGTCCTTCAACAGTGTTTGGGAGAGTTACATTTAAGCTGGTTCTGCCGTTAGACGCGTATACACTGGTTGCTTCCACATAATTTTCTGCAATCACGTAACCTTTTAAGTTCGTCTCAACAGCAACGCCTTGGTCTTCGGTTAAGATTTCAAATTGATAAACTGTCTCGTTACTTTCGTTAAAAGCTGCTGTTAGGTTAATAGAAACTTCAAAGATTGGCTTTATCTCAATTTGGAAAGACACGTCGGACATTTTGAGAGTTGTGAATATTTGCGCATAGCTTAAAGCATAAAGATTCTCGCTGTTCAATCGTGAAACTTTGTCTATGTCTAACTCATACGGACTTTCCGCTTCAGCTTTAGCTAAACCAAATGTTTCCAGCATCGCCTCAGGATTTTGTCCCCAACTTGACGGTGTTCCCGTAGTCAAAAGTATATATCTCGAGATTTCCCTGAACCTTTCTGGAATATTCTGATTCGATGCGTTATTTATGTAGGGATACAGCATTTTTGAGGTTCCCGCCATGGCTGAAAGTGCCAGAATAACCATTAGCGAACATGCAAAGAATGTGTCAATTGAAATCGCAGGCATTTCTTTTCAGCCTCTACTTTATCTTGTCTTGTTAACGAGAGACCGCGCTGTACATTCCGCCGAGCAAGTTCTGCGAAAGCAAAAGCGAAACGTAAGCCGTGATTACAAGCATTACTGAATATTTGAAGCCCGCAGCAAATGTGCCTTCGTTCACTTTACCTACGAAGAAGCCTGAAAGCCAACACTGCAATATTATGCCAATGGAGAAAAGGTTCACTTGCAACTGCATAACTCCAAGCGGAACAGACGCTGTAGCTCCTGGAAGCGAAATATTAGTCAACGCATAAACCGCCATTGCAACCATCGTGGTTGTTAAAGCTATGAGGACGCTCCATATGAACGCCAATATTACGTAAGGTCTTAGAAGAGACTTCTTGTTGGTTTCGACATCCTTCTGTTTTTCGCTGTAGTCAGTCAATATCTCCAGCGCCGCAGCTGAACCACCACCAATTTTGATTGTTTCAACAAGTATCAAAAAGTTGACGAGCACATGCCATGTTTGAATTTTCCTCTTGATGTTAACGAACACCTTTCTCAAGGATACTCCCCATTCCATCTGACTCCTTATTAGGTTTAGAGTATCAGAGAATTTGCCGTAGCCAGAGCGTTTTGTTGCGTGGATTATGCTTTTTTCTGGTGAAAGCCCGATTTTTCTGGCTTCTGTTACGTCTCTGAGGAAGTTTGGCATTGAGTTTTCGGCGTCGTTGTTGACTTTGGATATCCTCATGTAAACCACTGTAGGAGGCAACGATATCGCTAGTAAGCAGAGTGTGGTGACGAGTGGGAATATGTCAGGGCTCGTGAGGAATGCAAGCTGCGGCATGAAGTATAATGCTGCTATAAAAGCGGAAACCGCTATTAATGGTATTATAGTCGCATAGTAAGGCTGATTAACATTTACTAAGTTGCTCTTTCTCTCCGTATGCGCAATTATCATGAAAATTATTGAGATTATCGGAGTTACAAAGAATATGAGAACGCAAACAATTTCTGTGGACACGCCAGGTGTTCCACTCATTTTCATGGGCTCAAACACTGAAGTTGTTGCGAAGACAATGAAAAGTATGTAGGAACATAAGGTTACTATTAGCATTACCGCGTAGGCTTCAACTAAAGTGCCAAGCCTCTCTATTGAACGAATTGCAGAAGCACTTTGAACTTCAAAGATTGAACGCAGCTTGCTTTTAAGGTAGTTTACAATGCTTCCGCCGCTTCTAACAGACGAAACATAGCCCAGCAAGAACTCACGGTAATTTTTTGATTTCGTTTTGTTTGCTCGTTTATACATTACAGTTAAAGGGTCGTAACCCAAAACTTCTACTTGTCTAACAATTTCTTTAGCCTCTTTCTGAAAATTTGGCAGCAAGTTTACGTTGCATAGTTTTTTCCAGCTATCGTAGATTGTCACTCCGCTGGCTGACAGTAGAGTGAATAGCAGTGCGGCGAAAGGTAATTCACGGTTAATTTCACTTGTGTTCTCTTTACCGTAAAGATTCAGCAGCCAACCGAAGATTTTTGGTTTTTTAATTGGTATTTGCAAGTTTTTCACCACTTGGGCTTTTCTAAAAATTCTTTCTGGAAAAGCTGTGGATTGTTGTAGTATTTGCTCAAAACTTTGTTGACGCTTCGATAATCACGAATATTATGCTCAACCATATGCACAAGCACGCGTTTGCGATATTCCAATTCATCTATTAGGCGTTCAATTGGAATGTCAAGGCTTGTAGCCATCTTTTTTAGAAGATAGCTTTCGGTTAATCTTTCGTTGAAAGTGTCTGAGGATGGGTTCCAACTGAAAACTTGTTGGAAGGTGTTTGCGTCTTTTATTTCTGAAATGTTTATGAATTTTCTGCTCGAAAGACGTTTTCCAGATTCAAGGAAGACTGGTGTTCTAACGTGTTTTACGTTTATGACGCAGTTCATCAGCGGAATTATGGAGGAGGGAATGTTCATGGGTGGTTGTGTTAGCCTTTTGATGGACGTGTCAACATCCTCAGCGTGTAATGTGCATAAGCCGCCGTGTCCGGTTGCAAGGGCTTGGAAGAGCACGTAGGCTTCTTCTCCGCGGATTTCGCCTACAATAATCAGGTCTGGACGGTGTCTTACGGCTGATTTGATTAGGTCGTAGAGAGTGATTTCGCCTTCGCCTTCAACGCCGAAGCCTGAACGGGCAATATTTGATGTCCAGTTTTCATGTGGTAGGTTTATTTCTGCAACTTCTTCTACTGAAATTATTTTGTGGTTTGGTCGTATGAGACATGCAACTGCGTTGAGGGCTGTTGTTTTTCCAGCGCCTGTAGCGCCGATAATCATGACTGACATTTTGTTTTCCATTAGAAGCCAAAGGTAAGCGGCTATGCTCTCGTTTATGGTTTCGTTCTCAATTAAGTCGATTATTGTGAATGGGTCTTTGCGGAACTTTCTTATGGTGAATGACGTGCCGGATGGTGTTGTTTCTTTTCCGAAAGAAATTGCCAAACGGTGTTTTTCTGGCAGCGTAACATCAACTATTGGGAAGGCTATGCTTACGTGTTTTCCAGCCTTGTGGACTACACGCATCACGAAGTCGTCAAGTTCTTGCTCGTCACGGAAAACTATGTTGGTTTTTATGTTCTCGTACTTTCTATGCCACAAGAAAATTGGTTTGCCGACTCCTCCACACCCGATGTCTTCAACGTACTCGTCATACATCAACGGGTCTATTTTTCCATAGCCAACTACGTCTCTTTCTAAATAGTATAGAAGCTTGCGCATTCCAACCGGAGAAATTCCGGCAAACTGTTTCTGATGATTCGAAAGGATTATTGGCATTTGTCGCCTAAAAGATTCGTTAAGTGTTTCTTCTGCTTCTGGAGCTTGAAGTTCATATTCTAGAATGTTTCTCAGTCTAAAATAGCCGTCTCGTTCTTCCCGTGTTAATGGAAGTTCGTCAAGAACGTAAAGATATTCCAAAGTTTCCTCGTTTTGAACGATTGCAGCGTAGGAGAATGGTGGCTTAAGCGGGTAATACTCTGTTTCTATGTAACCTTCTGGGATGCTCCATTTTTTTACGTCTAAAAATTCTACTATTTCGCCTTCTTCCTTCATCATTTCTTGGAAGGATTCTTCTTTTTGAGATGCATTTTTACGTAGTTTAAGGTTAAACTTCATTTATTAGTCACCTTCATTTGAGCTTGAAAGAATGATTTGCGGAAGTCCATCGCTTATGTGGCATTTCAGGTGAGCTGCGCCGTAGCCTCCTTTATAATAGCCTGCTGCCAACGCCTCTTTAGGAAGGGATACTCGAAGCTCATTTCCTTCAGTGGGCGTGCTTCCAAATCCACCTTCTAACCAAGTCTTAGCGGAGTCGTTGCGGAGTCGAAGCCAATATTGTCTGTCACCTATTCTCGTTGGCATTTGAAGGAAAGTTTCGGTCGTTGCGTTTGTTGCTAATGTTAGCGTTAACAGTTCTGTGCCTTTTGCTGCTACGTAATCCATCAAGTTTTTCAGCTGTTTAACTTCTAAGGGAGTGCGTAACGTGTCGGCGTATGCCATGAATGAGAAGATGAGCATGCTGCTGATGGCTATTAGCGCAACGAACGTGTACAGATAGCCTGGAGTAATAGACGGCAAGTTTTACACCTCTGCTTTTTCAATTTTAACGTTGCAAATGACTATGTTCAAGTTTACAATAGCGCCTTCAGTGCTGCTAGAAATTGGAAGCCAAACAACGTTTGAGGCTTCGTCCAAAGTGGCTTTCAATGCAAGAGAGGAGATTGACTCATTAAACATGTATTGACTGGAGACGGTGGTAACGTTCAAGGCGGTTACTTTCAGGTAGAATTTTTCTCTTAACAATAGCTCCCGCGAAAAGTTGAGGTTTATGATGTTTACGCGTATGAGATTTACTGGTTTTCCGTTGTCTGTGCCTATGACTGCCGTGGTTGCTAATGGACGATAGTAGAGAATTAGCGTTTGCTTTTCGTCTGTTACTGTGACGAAAAGCTGGGTCATAATTGATGAACTCTGATTTATTATTGTTCTATAGTCGCCTCTGATGAATAACCCATTGTAATTTGATTCGGAAGGCTCAAGTTGATAGAATGCTTTTCCAACAGAACTGTTAAACACTATTTCGTAAAAAGTTTGTTCGTCAGTAAAGTTGAGAACAAGGTTTTTGGATTTGGGTGCTATCTGAAAAACGCCTCCACAATCATCCATGTAAACGACTTCAGAAGCACCAAAACTCCATGCAACCGCGCGGACCGCGTCATCTAACGCTTGCATGTTTTGCTTAGCAACAAAAGCCTTAATCGAGGCTGCTCTTGAGCCTATTTTTACCACTGCGTAGCTGTAAGTTGCGGAAATCACTGCCATTAGCGAAACAAACAGTATGAGGTAGGTTACTGGCACAGCCAATGCTCTTTTAGAATGCAGTAATTTTTTGAAATTCCGTTGATGCATTGGTTTCTACAGCCTCCTCTCTTGCATGTGCAATCAATGCCTTTTCATTCTGTGACAAGATAAGATGGTGTGCGTAGAACAAAACTACACATAAGTATACAGAATCAATACTTCAAAATCTAATACGTTATAGTTAATGCCCTCTTAGAGAATGAACATAAAAACAGAGGGAAAAAAGAAAAGGGAGAAAGATGTTGTTGCTACTCGCTGGCTTCTACGTTTGCTTCTTTGTAGTATTGAGCGTTAGCAGTGAAAATGGTTACGCCGACTGTGACACCGATGTCGTTGACTGATATGTGGTCAGGGTTGACTATGTAGACGATCATGCTCCAGCCAGACTTCAAAATCAAGTCATCGCTAGCTTGATCAAACGTGTAGTTAGTTGAGCCAATAGATAACATTCCACCGTCTGTCAAGTTCGCTGGGGGTGCATATGGGAGGTCATTGTTGATTGTGTCCTGTGTCTTAACATAGTAAATGGTGCTCCATGTGGCTTCTTGACCTCTGACTGTGATTTTGTCGAGAACTACGTCACGTCCGCCAGTGTTAATTATCAAAAATGCTGTCTCAGCAAAGTTTGTGCCGTTGTGCCATGTGTGCAGTTTGAAGACTTGTAGGCTTTCTTCTTGTACTCTTGTGGTTGTCACGTTTATGGCGTAGAAAGTCACGACTGTTGCCAGAAGCACTGAAACAACTAGAATAATCAATGTAGTCACTACTGTGCTTAAAGCTTTCTTACTCTTTAGGAGTTTCATTTTTTTCTCTCCATGCAGCAAAATCGCCCTTGTTAAAATATGATAGTTTGTGCGTAGAACAGAGCTACACATAACTGTAGACGCGTACAACAAAACAATATCAACATTGACGCCATGAAAAAGTTTAAACTTGTTTAAACAATTCATACAGAAAGCTTATCTTAAAAACCAGCATTCGTAGCGTTTCCAAAAGAAGGCGCAAAATATGAGAACCCTAGACATCGCAGCTACAGCTTTAAACGCAGCGTTATATACGACCTTTGGTTATATTTTCTACTATATTCTACCCTTGACAACCCCAGGACTTGGTTTAGTCAGATTTTGGCCTCAAGTAATAATTCCTGCAGTTTTTGCTGCGCTTTTTGGTCCATGGGTCGGCGGTGTAGGCGCTGCGATTGGCATATTCTTGAGCGATATGCTCATTCATGGTAACCCAGTGTTAAGTTTAATGGCTGGAGTTACATCGAACTTTGCGGGTTTTTTCATAATCGGCTATGTTGCAAAAAGAAATGTGGAGTGGAAGATATCAATGGTGGTTTTTGGGATTCTTAGTGCCTTGTTAGTTGGAATCACGCAGATTATTTTAGTGCCTGAACTTTTATCAGTAACTGAAGGTATGGTGCTTTCGGGGATAATTTTAGGAACTTATGTGGCTTTGCTAATTGCCGTGTTGTTGAGTTCTAAATGGAGAAGCTACGAAGTAGGCTGCATGATTGGCTTGCTTCTAGGCAGCGCAATAATTGGAACAATGGTTCCTGTCTTCAGTCAAATGTTCATCATGCCTGGAAAAACTGAACTAACACCCTTAACAGTGTCGGCTGGTTTGTGGTATCTCGTTTGGACTTTTTCAACCGAAATACCCTTCCTAATAGTTCTAGGACCGCCTATACTTGAGGCGTGCCAAAGAGCATTTCCATCTTTGAAGCCTCATGTAAAAGAGTAGATAACGGTGAAAAAAGCAGAAGCTTTCAGTCCAGCGGGTATTTCGAGTTTTTTTGAAATCTGCGATACCGAGAAAAATGGTAGTCAAATTTCAGATTTAGAGAAAGTCGGAGCTCGCGGTGGCGGGTTTGGCATTCAGAAAGGTGTTACGACTTATGTTGATGTTTCAGAAGCAGAAAGTAACAACGTTCAAGTTTTCATCAATGATAAAGTTGCGCCGGAAGCAGAAACCACGAAGACCGTGGTAAAAGCGCTTCTCAACCATGTCAACCGCGCATACAATGTTGTTGTCAAACACAAAGTTGAGATTCCAATCGGCGCTGGATTTGGCTCAAGTGCTGCCGGAGCCTTAACCACAGCTTTAGCCCTTTCGAAGACTTTGGACTTAAACTTAACCTATAATCAGCTTGGCAGAATCGCACATGTTGCTGAAGTCAAATGCAAAACTGGTTTGGGCACCGTTGGTCCGTTAATGCTTGGCGGATGCATACTCACATTAGAGCCTGGCGCGCCTGGAATCGCCCTTATAGACCGTATCCCAATATCTTCAGACTATGTGATTGTCGCTGGCGTTTTCGGACCAATACCAACGAAGGAAGTTTTGTCTTCTCCTGAAAAACGTTTAGCCGTCAACAAATGGGGCAGAAAAACCCTTGAAAAGATTCTCGCTGAACCTTCGCTTGAAAACTTTTTGGCTTGTTGCCGCGAGTTTGCCGAAAAAACTGGTTTCACAACAGAACGTGTAAGAACGTTGCTGAAGCTGGCAGACAAGGCAGACGCGATAGGCGCTGCACAAAACATGGTCGGCGAAGCTGTTCACGCCTTAACAACATCAGAAAATGCTGAGAAAGTGGTTCAAGCTTTTAAGCAGGTTTTGCCAGAACAAAAGATTCTCGTATCCCATGTTGACGTTCAAGGCGCGAGACTGTTGAGATGAAAAATGTTGCAGGAAAAATTCAAAACAGTAGCTGTCGGCGGCACCTTCGACGAGTTTCACAAGGGACACCGAACTTTACTAACTAAAGCTTTTGAAGTTGGAGAACGCGTTTTGATTGGTCTATGCTCCGATAAGCTCGTTGAAAGCCTCAGCAAGCCACACATAACTGCTCCCTACGAACAGAGGCTCGAAGAATTGAAAAAGTTCTTGCGAGAAAGAGGCTTATTGAACAGAGCAGAGATTATGCCTTTGAATGACCCGTTTGGAGTAACACTTTCAGAAGGATGTGTTGAGGCTTTGGTTGTAAGCCGCGAAACTGAACGTATGGCTGTTAAGATTAATGAGGAAAGAGAGAGACGCGGATTGGAGCCCTTGCAAATAGTTGTTATAGACATGGTTCCCTCTGAAAACCACGCTCCGATTTCCACAACGCGAATTCGCCATGGAGAAATCGACCGCGAGGGACACCTACTGAAAACAAAAGGAAACAGTTAAACTCTTTTTTAACAATATCTCTTTTTATGAAGGACTAATATGCAGAGAACAGGCGTTGCTAAACTTCCACTTCATTACGGCAAAGCGCCTAAATGGCTTACTATTCGAATGCGGGGGCTTGCCACAGAAATCGTCACCATAATCGTCGACGAGTATGGCACAGACGATTTTCTTAAACGCATGTCCGACCCCTTCTGGTTCCAAGCCTTAGGATGCGTTTTAGGCTATGATTGGCACTCTTCCGGCGTCACAACAGTAGTCACTGGAGTTCTAAAACACGCAATCTCTCCCGAAGAACATGGAGTTGCTGTTTGCGGAGGCAAAGGCAAAATTTCTGAACAAACACCACTAGAAATCGAGAATGTAGGCGAAAAATTCGGCTTTTCAGACACAAAGATCGAGCGAATGCGCTATGCAAGCAGAATGAGCGCTAAAGTTGATAACACGGCCATTCAGGCGGGTTACCAGCTCTATCATCACGCGTTCATTGTCGCCGAAGATGGAAAATGGGCAGTCATCCAACAGGGAATGTGCCTTCAAGACCGCACAGCCAGACGTTATCATTGGCTTTCGGATAACGTGAAAGACTTTGTTGTCGAACCCCATAACGCGATTGTGGGTGACACCAAACGAGAAGTTGCATTAGACATGACCGCCAAAGAAAGTGAAGGCTGCAGAAAGGCTTCTGTAGAAATAGCTTGTGAGCCGCCTAAGAAGCTTATGCGTCTAATCACGTCCGTTAGACCTGAACATCAAAGGTCGCTTCAAGAATGGCTACCAAAAACCCCAGACCCAGCATGGAAGGAATACTCAATCGATTTGTTATCCATGCCCAGAACCATAAACTGGAAATTCCTACAGCAAGTTTACGACTTTCAACCAAAAAACTACGAAGAACTTTTAGGTTTCAAAGGCGTTGGACCAGCAACCGTTAGAGGTTTAGCATTAGTTGCAGAGCTGATTTATGGCGAGAAGCCAAGCTGGAAAGACCCTGTAAAGTATTCCTTTGCATATGGAGGAAAAGATGGCGTGCCCTATCCAGTAGACCGCAGAGCCATGGACGAGTCAATTTACATACTTAAGCGGGCAATACAGGAAGCTAAGGTGGGAGAGAAAGAGAAAATGAGGTCTCTGCAAAGGCTTAGACGGTTCGTTCCAGATAGCATAACTCATTAAGCAAGATTCTGTAGAATAGTTTGTTACTCCTCAACAGTTATCGCTTGTGTTGGGCATGAAGTTACGCATGCCATGCATGCTATGCAGTCGCTTTCTCGCACAGGAACCGACTTCTCGCTGTCTTGATATTCTGGCATTTTCTTGAGTTCGAAAACGTTCACTGGACAAACTTCAGCACAAACGCCGTCGCCATTGCATTTATTCCAGTCAACTTTCACTTTTGGCATTTCACATCAACCTTGCCCTAAACTTTAATTCATTCTATTTTTAATTCTTTCCATTCTCACAACTGAAAGAGTTTTCTGTCAAAGTTTGTTAAGAATTCGGTTTTTCGCTTTTTCACCAGAACCATGTCTTCAACTCGCAGATAGTATTCGCCGGCATGCCAAAGTTTCGGTTCCAAAGCAATTACCATGCTTTCACGAAGAGTTTCTGCATAAGCTGGACTGAGCCATGGAGGCTCGTGTACTTCAACGCCGATGTTGTGTCCAAGATTTTTCGTCGGCAAACGTGCACGCAAATAATCTCCATATCCAAGTCTATCTAACACGCTTTCTAAAAGTGGAAAGAGGTCGCAAACACGCATGCTCCCATCATGCATCTTATCAACTGTTTCAATGACTGCTTGTTGTAGCGCTTCATAACCTTTCCTAACTTCTGTGCTAGCGGGTCCGAAGTAGAAGCTTCTTCCAAAGTCCGAACAGTAACCATCCATCACGAAGCCGATGTCGAACGCGACAGAAGTGCCACGCACTAGTCCTTTTTCTTTTGGATACGTGAATGGGTTAGGCGAGATTTCAGAGTTGGATTTAACAAAGCCCGCTGTGGAGGGAAATGATACGTCTGAGGCTCCTAAACTTTTTCCGCAGAACTCGACCTCAAGTTCTAATTGACGCTGTGTGACGCCTTCTCTGATTTTTGGAACGGTGGCTTCCATCACTTTGTCCGTAAGCTCAGCAACATTTCTAAGTTTTTCAATTTCTTCTTCATCTTTAATCATCCTTAAATGACGCATAAATCCTTCAGCCTTAAAAAATTCAACACCTTTAACGATTTTAGAAATTTCCGCTATAGTTGTTCCCCACAAATGGTCGCCTAAGCCAATCTTCGCTTTTTCTAAGTCCAAATCAAACATCACTTTCTTAAGGAATTCTCCATAATTCTCATCTCTTTTCAAAATGCGAACATCTTTAACCCAAGTTTTAGACGCTTGTTCAGTCCAATCTTCAGCCAACGTTAAAATCGGCTCGCCTGTTCGAGGCACAAAAATGTTGTTCGCTTCGCTTCCCAAGTCTATTCCATGACGCCAATCAATTAGAAGCCCCGTTAAGTATTGGAAGTTTTGACATGAGCCATAAATGACTAAGTCAACATTGTTTTCCATCATTTTTTCTTGAAGCCCAACAAGTCTCCTCTCAAAGTTCATTCTTTCCTAATTCTCCTCTTTTTTGGTTAACGCCTTATTCTTTGAGTTGTTTAAAGTTATTTCGTTGAGGTTGTGGGAGTTTTAGGAATTGAAGTATGATAACGCTGGCAACCATGAAAACTATGCTGTAGGGAAATATAAACCAGATTTGGGTGACTTGTATAAAGCCGGCTGCCAAGGTTGGCGCGACAGAGGCTAGCAAGCCTTCTGTTAGGAAGTAAACGCTGTAGCTCATTCCTCTCTCTGTTTCAGGCGTCACATGCGCCACAATCGTGTTCATAGGCGACCATATTGCGCTGCTAAAAAAGGAGTAGAGAAGATAGGCGAGAATGATAAGGTAAAGCTCGAAAGCCACCGGCAACAGTATGAGCGAAAATGCACCGCAGAGAATACTCAAACTAAGCGCCTTTTTCGCACCTAGCTTCTCACCCAAATAGCCACCAATTAAAGAGCCAGCTATCCCGACGAAAGGTCCTAAACTGAATATTAAGCTGGCTGTAGCATCAGGCAAGCCTCGGGTGTCCGTGAAGAATGTCGTCATGAATGTTGAGCTTCCAGTGGCTCCAATTTCTCTGACGCCTATAACTAACAATAAGATAATGAACTCAGCTGAAAAGATTAGAGACAGCCGTGTGAATCTGCGATTCTTTTTCTCGTAGCTTTCTCTTTTGGCTGGTTTAGTTTTCAAATATGGAGATTTTAAAATTATGAATCCCCAAATTAGAATCGGAACTGCCCAAAACAGGTAGGTTATCCGCCACCCAAATGTTGTTAAGAAAACTGCAAGCGTAATGAGCCCTGCTGCCGAGCCCAAACTTCCAAGAGCGTTATGAAAGCCTACGTATCTACTAATCCTTTCGGGTTTTGCGAGTCGGCTAAGTTGGCTGAGTCCAGAGATGTGATATATTGGAGAAGAAATTTTTAGTAAAGACACGCCAACTATCAGCATCCAGAAGGTGCTTGTTTGGCTAACGAGAAAAGTTGAAAGCCCTTCTATCAGCATGCTGGTGAATAAAAGTTGGTTGGTGCTGAACTTGTCGGTCAAGAACCCAGAGGGAATGTTCATTAATAGTGTGAGAATACTTGGAATTGTAGCGATTAAAGAAGCCTCAAGAAGGCTTAGCTGAAATTCTCGAATAATTACGGGGATTAGGGCGACTTGCATAAGAAGATAGACTTCGATGAACATGTGTGTTATGCAGATAATCCATAGAGGTTTTTCCACGTCTTACTCGCCAGACCATTGTTTGAATTTCAAAAATAAACGTGGTTATAGATAAAAGCTTGACCTAAGCGTAAAGCTACTGGCAAGATGAGTTACCTTCTTTCTTGAACCTTTTTTTCTAAGCAAAACAGAAATAGTTTAAAATATTCTGTATTGAGAGATGTGTTGTCATGAACTCAAGGAATTTCAACTTACTAAGGATATCTGGAATTAGCGGCGTAATCACACCAGTAGTTGCGTTTACGTTCATTTCGCTCGCGATAACCTATTCTCCAAGTTTCATTTGGACAGATAACGCATTAAGCGATTTGGGCATTCAAGAAGGCGTCACAGCTCCACTTTTCAATTACGGACTTATTATCAGCGGAATTCTCACGTTAGTTTTTGCATGCGGGCTATTCGTTTTACTGAGCAATAGATCAATGGGAAAAATCGGTGCTTTCATCTTCGTTCTTGATGCTTTGGCTTTAACTGCGATAGGCGTGTTTCCAGAAAATATCACGCCAACACATTACCAAGTTTCAGTGGCTTTTTTCGCGCTTTATCCAATTTCTATGTTTGTTATCGGCGCAAGCTTCTTACTTGAGAAACAAACAAAGATGGGCTTGTTTACTTTTCTTACAGCAGCAATCGCAGTAGCCGTATGGATAACATACTTCTCAACACATTTCGTTTCGGGCGTTGCCATTCCAGAAACAGTTTCTGCGCTTGCAGCCTCAGCATGGGCGATAGTGCTTGGGTGTAAAATGTTGAAAGAAGCCTCCCACCGAAGCTAATAAAGTTGCGGCATGTAGAGTTTGTGAAAGAAATGGCACGTAAAAACAGCAGCAGAAAAATCAGAACGGAAAGGTCAAGCATTGAAGAATTAAGCAGGAAACTTGACCTAATAATGAAGAGGCTTGAAACTCTCGAGGCTTTCATAGTTAACAACCCAGAATACGCGGGTTTAGCTCCTTATCTTCGAATGAGCCGCATGGGCATAGGCTTATACGGCGAACCTTTAGAAATCGCGAAACGATTGAAAACTGCTGAAAAATATCTTCGTAAAACGTGGATTGCTCAAGACGACATTTCAAGATGCATAGTTCAAGCGCTTGCTTTACACGAAAAACTCAACATATCAGCAATAACCCGCCAAGTCCAACGCATGCGCGGAAAAGCGTCAAGACGAATCATTAGAAGTAGACTCGAGCGTTTGGAGAAAGAAGGCATAGTAAAACGCGTTGGAGGTTACGGGAACACTTATGAACTTACAGAGTGACCGAGCGACTGGTCACTTTTTCCCATAACATATAACAAGGATGACCAGACTCTACATGTAAATCGGTGAGACAAGCATGTTCCAAACTTCCAAAATCGTCAACGTGAACAATATTCAAGTAAATGGGGGTGACAATTGAATGAGCGAAGAAAAAGAAAAGAAAAAAGAGAAAGAGGACGTTGAGGAACTGAAAGAAGTTCTAAGCGTTGTTTCAAAGGAAATTCCAAGCCTAATAAAGGGAATAGTTGCAAGCGTGTTTTCTGAAGAAACAGGAAGAGACATGGGAAAAGCAGCCGCAGCCTTTTACAAAGAACTAAAAGAAGCAGGCATGCCGGAAGAAACAGCAGTTAGAATGACAGAGAATTACGTGTCAGTATTCACAAACCTCAGCGAAATAATGAAACGGTCTGTGGGCAAAGGAAAAACAGAAAGTGGCGAAGAGATAGGCGAGGAAATTTCAAGGAAGATTCGTGAAAAGCTGGCTGAAAAACGCCGAGAAAAAGAAGAAGAGGAAGAAGACGAAGATTAAATTTAATGTGACTTAGTTGAGAGAAATACCCATGAAAGTAAGCAGTCTGGCAGTAAGTTTTCTCTACATGATTCGCCTTCTCATAAGCCTCTTCTTCTTATGGCTCACATTAGGCTGGAAAGTGCGCAAAGCACGAAAAGCCTTCGAAAAACAGCTAATCCGCCAAGGAATGGCGAAAAAAGACGCAGAAAGACTAAGCGCTTTCTATTCAAAACTTAAAGACAACATTATGACAACGCTGAAAGGCTCAATGTTCAGAAACCGCTAAACCTTAATATCTGAATAAATTTGGGAACAACAAAGCGAAGAAAACACGGGCTCGTATCCCAAGTTTTCGGCGAATCGTATTGCCTCTTCCGCTGGAAAAGCTATGGCATCTACCCCAGCTTTTATAACTAGAACGTCCGTTTTCACACGGTGCTCGCCTTTCGGTCTCATGCAGCCCAAAACCAACGGTGTTCCCGGAAACATCAGCCTTGCAGTTAACATAACTCTTGCGATGTCCATAGGTTCTGGCGGGTTCACATTTTCCATTTTTGTTCCATGTATAGGCATAAACGCGATTACGACTAACGCAGAAGGCTTGTATTTGGATATCATCTTCAAAGCGTGAAGTTCACCTTTCAGCTCTCCATAATGAAGCCCAACAATCACGTGAGGCACAAAGGCAATGCCAGCGTCATGTAGCGCTCTTAAAGAATTTTCGTAATCTTTGATTGTCACATTTAGGTTATAGATTTCTCTTATTGTTTCGTCAGAGCCGATAACATCGATAAGAGCAGCATCTACCTTGGCGTCTTTCAGTTTTTTGGCGTTATCAAAGCCTATTATGCCTGTGTGAACGAAAATTGTTAAGTCTAATTCACGCTTAATCTTTCCAATAGTGTCGACGAAATTTTCCAGCGGTACAGAACCGTCTGGTAGACATCCTC
Organism: Candidatus Bathyarchaeota archaeon; assembly: GCA_023512225.1. Lineage (GTDB taxonomy): Archaea > Thermoproteota > Bathyarchaeia > Bathyarchaeales > Bathycorpusculaceae > DSLH01. Next base: position 9,498 of record JAIMAA010000005.1, on the reverse strand, counting down.
CACTTATTAGGCAGCCTAAAGCGCCTTCATTTTTGAGCTTAACGCACAGGTCAAACAGTTTCTCAGGCGTGTTAGCAGGATACATTGTTTCCAAAACTATTCCGCCGCAGTGTTTACATTGTAATGCGCAGCCTTTTCCAGTCACGGAGATTGTTGGAAAATCTCTCGGCGAAGAACAGTAATAACTTGTTTTGTAATACATGAAGCTTGGCGCGTAAAAGTGGATTTTTCTGTGCTTAGAGAAAAGGTTAGGCGTGTCTAACAGTTCCATAAGCTCGTTTCTATTCATTCGCCAGACAGTTTCAGGTGAAAGATGAGCCATTTTCTTCTTTTAAGAAACCCTTCACTGCGTGTTTAATAGTTTTCGTTTTTTCTCGCCGATTCTATTTTTCCTCGTTTTCAACACGCTTTGAGAGTGTTGGAACGACCTGCAAAGCCTCATCCATCACTTTAATAGCACTTGCCACTTTTTCTAGGTATTTTTGGAAGCTAAGGGTTTTGAAAACAGTCGCGCCTCTTTCTGTGATTGCATACAATGTTTTTGCGCCTGAAATGCGTTCTTGGACAAGTCCGTATTTAATTAGGGAATTTAGGCGTTGTTCCAGAACCGTGCAGTCCATGCTGGTTTCGTAGGCTATGCTGTCGATGGTTAAGGGTTTCTTTATTATTGCGCCTAAAATGTCTTCGTAGGTTTCAAGCTTTGATTTTCGCATCCGAATACGCCGTTATCCTTGTTTTATGCGGTTTGGATAAATCATTTGTGAATTCAAAATCTTTAGTAAAGAAACAATTGTAACAGATATTAAGCCAAACCATGACTATTTATTTTCGTAAACGAGCGTGCAACCAGTGACTGCAGCTGAAAAACTACCGAGCCGAATTCGCGTTTCATTAGGCTCAGCTATTGTTATTGGGCTTTTGAAGGGTAAGCTTGACGCTAAGCCAACAACCACTTATTTAATGACGTACCGAAAAGGTAAATGCAGTGCAAACTGCGGTTTTTGTCCACAAGCGCGAGAAAGCCACGGCAGGGCAGACATGCTTTCGCGGGTTTCATGGCCCGTTTTCTTGACTGAACAAGTGTTTGACGGAATTGAGAATGCCGTTGAGAGTGGCAGGGTCAAGCGTGTTTGTGTTCAAGCCTTGAATTATCCAGAAGTCTTCAATGATTTGAGAGCCATTGTAAAGGCGATATACCAAAGAGTGGGCGTTCCAATTTCAATTTCTTGTCAACCTCTTAACAGTGAAAACTTGAGGCGGTTAGCTGAGGCTGGAGCAGAAAGAATAGGGATTCCTTTAGACGCTGCCACAGAGGAATTGTTTAACAAGGTGAAGGGGGTTGTTGCTGGAGGACCTTACAATTGGAAACGACAGTTTGACTTGCTGAATGAAGCAGTGGATATTTTTGGAAAGGGCAAGGTTAGCACGCACTTGATTGTTGGGCTGGGAGAAACAGAAAAGGAGATGGTTCACGCTATTCAAACATGCGTGTACATGGGCGTTTTGCCGGCGCTTTTTGCTTTCACACCAATAAGCGGGACAGCATTAGAAAACGAGGCTCAACCATCAATTGAAAGGTACAGGCGAATCCAAATTGCTAGGCACTTAATAGTTCACGGGATAGCCAGATATGAGAATATGCGCTTTGATAAGGAAGGAAACATACAGGATTTCAGTGTGGATAAAAAGGCATTGTGGCAGATTGCTCAAACAGGCGAACCTTTCCGCACTTCTGGATGCCCAAACTGCAACCGTCCATATTACAACGAGAAGCCAAGCGGTCCCATATTTAATTATCCCAAGGACTTAACGGAAAAGGAACTTCTCACAGTTCGAAAACAGTTAGGATTCCATGGAGCATAAGAATATTGAACTCCTTTTATTTTCTTGACGCCATGGTGACGGAAACAAACGCGATAAAGCTGAAGTTTCTTGATGAAAATGGAAAAATCAAGGAAGTCGTCGACGACAGATACAAACCATATTTCTTAATACCTTATCCGCCAACAAACGAAGATTTAGAAGTTATCCGATATCTCAGCGGCAACCTTCAATCCGCAGAAAAAATCGAACTCTTCACCGGTGAAAAAAGGATTTTTGGAAAAGTTTTCTGGCTGAATCCGAAGATTGCCTTGAAAGCGGCTGGGCGAATGCGTCAAGTTTGGGAAGGAGAAATTGAATTTTCAAAATCATATGTTTATGATAACGGTTTGGTTTTTGGAGCCTTACATTCTGAAGACCAATTGAAGCCAGTTTTAGAAGTTTCCGCAGAAGCTAAGGAAAAGTTTAAGAGAACTTTCATAGAAGTCAGAACAAAAGACCCTTTGAAGTATGCGCAGATTTTCTATTGGTTTACACTCCTTTCTCAGCCAATTCCAAAGTTAAGCTCAGAAGTGTTCGGCGTTAAGGAAGTAAACCAAGAAGGAATTTATTCTGCGTGGATGCTTTCCAGAATTGCGAATATTCCCTTGAACGAAGCGTTAAACAGTAGACGTGTGAGCGACTGGATAAAATCCATAATTTACACACATCTGAGAAAGAATGGCGTTCTTATTCCAACTTCTGAGGAGCTTAGACGTGGAAAGCCAACGCACAGAGTCGTTGGAGCCTTGACTGTTTCGCCTACGCCGGGCGTTTACTTTAACACTGTCGTCTGTGATTTTGAAAGTCTATATCCCAGCTGTATTGACAGTTTCAATTTGTCTTACGAGACAGTGGATTGTTTGCACACAGAATGCAGAAGTAACAAGATTCCAGAAGTTGACTATCACGTGTGCACTAAACGCAGAGGCTTTTACTCGGTTCTTTTTGGCGCTTTAAAAGACTTGCGAATAAAACTGTTCAAACCAGCCGCCAGGGACGCTTCGCTGCCGGAAGAAGAACGAAAAATGGCAAATTTGGCAGCGAAATTGTTGAAGTTGATTTTGGTTTCCAGCTATGGCGTAACAGTCCGCATTCACGGTGTTGCTTGTCCACCATTAGCTGATGCAATAACTGGGTATAGCCGCTATTCGCTTAAGGAAACTTGGAAGATGGCTGAAGAGAAGGGTTTGAGACCGCTTTACGGCGACACGGACAGCATATTTCTGGATAACGCGTCAAACGAGCAGGTGGAGTGGCTTGTCAAAGCAGTTAAGGAAAGGTTCAACTTGGATTTGGCTGTGGAGAAGCGCTATAACCTATGTGTTTTGCCGAAGGCGAAAAAAGCCTATTTTGGAATCTTGCCTGACGGAACACCGGACATTAAAGGAGTCACGCCCATAAAGTCTAACGCTCCAAGATTCATCAACACTGTTTTTCAGCAATGCGTTAAGGCACTTTCAACAGTTAAGAATCTTGAGGATTTTGAGCAAGCAAAGAAAGTGATTAAAGATATCGTTAAGAAAGCCATTGAAGATTTGAAGAACAGACGAGTTATGCTGGAAGATTTGGTTTATACGGTGAGACTTTATTTTGACCCTAACGAGAAAGTTGCGGAAATGAAAACTGCCGCGCAACAGTACCAATGCGCATTGCAGCTGATAGATTCTGGCAAAAAACTGGAAAGATGGGACACGGTTTCATTTATCAAAGTGAAACCATTCAATTATAAGGGGAAAGCTTTCACTGTGAAACCGGTGGAATTTGTGAAAAGTTTGTATGAAATAAATGTTGAAGACTACATCCGAAATTTGCTAACCGCTTTGAATCAAACATTTCAACCAATGGGCATTAAACTGGAAACAGAAAAAGAAACAGAAATCTCAAAATGGTTGGGTTTTTAGTCGAAAAATCTATGTGTGGGTAAGGTTAATGCTTTTCTAAAATGATATAGGTGAAAAAGACTTGGTAGAAGCAGCCGTAGAAGACAAACGAATAACGCTTAAGGAAGCAGTAAAGCTTGTTCCAGACGGAGCACATCTTTTCTGGGGCGGCTTCGGCTTTCAACGTCCACCTATGGCTTTTGCACATGAGCTTGTAAGACAGAAGAAGCGCAACCTTACAATCTACACGTGTGGTTCTGAAATGGACATCGACATACTCTCTGGCGCTTACGTGGTTTCACATTTTGAATTAGCTTTTTTCGCCATTGAGGGTATAGGCCTAGCGCCAAACATTCAGAGAAGAATCCGCGAAGGCGCAATTCAAATCGAAGATTATACGAATTTGGCTATGGCTCTGCGTTTCTTTGGCGGAGCATTAGGTGTTCCATTCATGCCTTTGAAAAGCATGTTAGGCACGGATTTGCTTTCAAAAAAGAAGTTTAGACCCAAAAAGGCAGAAGTAATCACTTGCCCCTTCACTGGCGAAAAGGTTGTATTAGTTCCTTCTGTCCGCCCAGATTTCAGCATAGTCCACGTTTCACGCGTTGACCGCGAAGGCAACGCTCAGATAGATGGAATAAAAGGCGAAGACATCGAAGGCGCTAGAGCCGGCAAAAAATTAATCGTTATGGCTGAAGAAATCGTCGACACAGAATTTATTCGCGCTCAGCCAGACCAAACAGTCATACCAAACATTTACGTTACGCACGTGGTTGAATGCCCTTGGGGCTCGTATCCAATGATGGTTTACAATTATTACGATTATGACATGGAGCACATCCGCATGTACTACGAGCAATGCAAAACAGAAGAAGGCTGGCAAAAATACTGCAACGAATACATAACAAGCGTAGACGGTCATGAAGATTTCCTAAGAAAAATCGGAAACGATAAACTACAGAAACTCAAAGCCAAAAGACCGCTTCCATACTAGAAAAGGAGAGAAAACAAAATGAAGAAAAAATACGCAAAACTCGGCGAATTCACCACGTTAGAGCTCATGGCTGTTTGCGGAGCAAGAGCAATAAAAAACGGTGAAGTCGTCTTCATAGGCACGGGATTACCTATGATAGCTGCAATGCTAGCAAAAAGAACACACGCACCAAACGCAAAGATAGTTTATGAAGCCGGATTCATCGACTCAAACGCCATAGACATCGCTCTATCCATTGCAGATTCCAGACTGGGTTACCGAGCATCAGGAGCCATAGGCTTAATCGAAACGTTAGGCTTGATGCTACAAGGCGGACACGTAGACGTAGGCTTCGTAGGCGCAGCACAAATCGACGAATACGGAAACATAAACACCACGTATATAGGACCCTTCGAAAAACCAAACGTCAGACTGCCAGGAAGTGGCGGAGGAAACGACATAGTGTCATCAGCCAAACGCATAGTAATCATAATGACACATGAGAAAAGAAAAATGGTGAAAAAACTCGATTACATGACAAGCCCAGGCTTCATAAACGGACCAGGAGCCAGAGAAAAAGCTGGATTACGCGGTGGCGGTCCTTCACTTGTGGTTACAAATCTTTGTCAGATGGACTTTGACCAGCTGACTAAACGAATCAGATTGGCAGCGGTTCATCCTGGCGTTTCAGTGGAGCAAGTACTAGAGAACAGCGGCTTTGACCTAATAGTGCCAAAAGAAGTTCCAACAACCGAACTGCCCACTTATGAAGAACTTAAACTTCTTAGAGAGATAGACCCTCTCGGCATTTACATACCGAGAACCAAAGCCTAAATGAGCCTTTGCCGCATGGGATAAGACCATGGGAAAACTGCTCTGGAAACCTTCCGCGGAACGCATAAAAAAGGCGAACATGACCAGATTTATCGATTTCGTTAACAAAAAATACTCTCTCAAGATAAGTTCTTACTTTCAGCTTTACAACTGGTCAATCGAGAACATACCAGATTTTTGGGCTGCCATGTGGGAATTTGGTAAGGTTATATGTTCACGCGGATACGAAAAAGTGGTTGACGACTTAAACAAGTTTCCAGGAGCAAAATGGTTCACAGGAGCTAAACTGAATTTTGCAGAAAACCTTCTAAGACACAGAGACAACCACACAGCTTTCATATTCAAAAGCGAAAACCAAAAAACAGCAAAAATAACCTATTCAGAATTATACAATCAAGTAGCTCGCCTTGTCAAATCACTACGCGAGATAGGCGTTGCTCCTGGAGACCGCGTGGTCGCCTACATGCCAAATTTAATTGAAACAGCTACTGCAATGCTTGCTGCAACGAGCATCGGTGCAGTGTGGGCTTCATGCGGTGCAGAGTTAGGCGTTTCAGCGGCGTTGGACCGTTTGGGTCAGATTGAGCCTAAGGTTTTGTTTACGGCTGATGGATACTGGTATAAAGGAAAAAACTTCAATATTTTGGCTAATGTGGAAAGAATCGCAAAGGAGATTCCTTCGCTCAAAAAAGTCGTTGTTGCCTCGTTCACAGAAGATAAACCAGACATCAGCAATATTCCTCACTCGGTACATTATGATGCCTTTTTATCTGAGGAAAAACATCCGCAAATTCGGTTTGAGCAGCTGCCTTCTGAGCACCCAGTGTACATTATGTTTTCTTCCGGAACAACTGGCAAACCAAAATGTATGGTGCAAGGAGCAGGCGGAATCCTAATCAACCATTTAAAAGAGCTTATGCTCCACACAGATTTGAAACGCGAAGACACAATCATGTACATTACAAGTTGTAGTTGGATGATGTGGAACTGGCTTTTGAGCTCTCTAGCCGTGGGAGCCACCATAGTTTTGTATGATGGAAATCCATGCTATCCCGACGTTGATGCAATGTGGCGGTTAGTTCAAAATGAGCAAATAACCATTTTTGGCTGCAGCGCAAGCTACATAAACTTTTTAAGAAGCCAAAACGTCCGACCATGCAAAGACTACGATTTATCTTCGCTTCGGGAAATTTCCCAGACTGGCTCGCCGCTCTCAGCGGAAGGTTTCGAGTACGTTTACGAGGCAATCAAAAAGGATTTGCATTTTAATTCGATAGCTGGCGGAACAGACATCAATGGCTGTTTCACCGCCGGAAGCCCAACACTTCCAGTATACGCCGGCGAACTGCAATCTCCAGCTTTAGGAATGAAGATTAAGGCTTATGATGAAAAGGGCAACCCGGTGATTGATAAGCAAGGAGAGCTTGTTTGCGAAGCACCAGCGCCTTCCATGCCACTTTATTTCTGGAATGACTCAAACAACGAGAAGTATTTAGACGCGTATTTCAAATTTTATCCAAACAAGAATGTGTGGCGACACGGCGACTTTATAATAATTCATGGCGACACTGGTGGAATAACCCACTGCGGACGCTCCGACGCCGTTTTAAAGCCTTCTGGAGTACGCATAGGCACGGCTGAAATCTATAACGTTGTGGAGAAACTGCCGGAAATCGCTGACAGCTTAGCCGTTGGACAAGACTGGAAGGGAGACCAGCGCATAATCCTATTTGTTAAAGTTGCTCCGGGACACCGCCTAACAGAAGCTTTGAAAGATAAGATTAGGAAAAGGTTGCGGGAAAACGCTTCTCCTAGGCATGTTCCCGCCTTAATAGTCGAAGTGCCAGACATTCCTTACACTTTTAACATGAAAAAAGTTGAGATTGCCGTTTGGAACATAATTCATGGAAAGCAAGTCATAAACAGAGACGCTTTAATTAATCCGGAATCACTGAATTATTTCGAGAAGATTCTTCCAGAACTTCAAAAAGGATAACTCAACAATTGCAAGGCAATAAAGTAAAGGGCATCAAGTGGGTGTTGGAAGTTTAGGTTTTTGTTTCGTGATTTGCTCTGCAATTCTCCAGAATTCCTCTTCTGTTATACCTTTCCTCAGTTCCCGCATTAATTTTTTGATTTGGTAGAATGTCATTTGCGCCCCGCCCTTATCCATGCTTTCCTGCATGTTTCTTATGCGTCTTACTATTTCGTCAATTTGCCATGGTGTTGCGTTAATCCCCGCAGAAGCCAAACGGCTTTCTACTGTCTGTCTTCCTGTTTGTCTACCGAAAAAGAATGTTATCCCTCTCTCGATGATTTCGGGTGGGAAAGGCTCGTATATGAGCGGGTGAGCAAGCATGCCGTGGATGTGCTCGTCTACTTCATACGAAAATGCATTATCGCCTACTATTGGCTTGTGATATTGTATTGGCAACGCGAAGCTTTTTTCGGCTAACTGCGAAAGCCTATAAAGTTTTTTCATATCCACGCCAGTGTCTATGTCATAGAGCAGCTCTAATGCAGCAACAACCTCCTCGAAAGGAGCGACTCCAGCTCTTTCTCCAAAACCCGCAATACAAGTGTGAACGTAAGCTATGCCTTCCTCAACAGCTGCTAGAGTGTTTGCGGTTGCCAAACCGAAGTCGTTGTGGCAGTGAATGGAAAGTGGTATTTCCTTCTTGGTTTTTTGTAAAAGTTCTTCTCTCACATGCGAAATCAGATAACGCATTGATAAAGGTCTTAGGAAGCCAACAGTGTCCGCTATTACTAGTCGGCTTGCTCCTGCCTTTACTGCGGCTTCGAAAATTTGTATAATCTCTTCTATTGGCGTTCTTGTCGCGTCTTCCAAAACAAAGTTTACAGTTGCACCGTGCTTTTTTGCGTATTCTATGGACTCTGCAGTCTTCTGTAACACTTGTTCTTTTGTCATTTTTAGTCTGTATTGAAGGTTCAGCTCGTTGAATGGTGTGAATATCATGAGTTCTCTTATTCCGCATTCTAGGCAAGCGTCTATGTCGCTTTTGATTATGCGTGCAGATGCCGCAAGACGTGCTTGTTGGAAGCTTTCGTTTGCGATTTTTCTAACATCGCTTTTTTCTTCTTCGGAAATAGCTGGAAACCCGACGGTTATTAAGGCTACACCCATTTCATCCATCATTTTGGCAAGTTTAACCTTTTCAACGTATGTTAGATAAACTGTCGGGGTTTGGACGCCTTCACGTAGGGTTTCATCCCAAATGAAGACCTTGTCTGGAAGTTTGGGAGGCAAATTTTTTCTGTAATGGTTGTAGTTTGCTATTAGTCCTTGCACTTCAAGTTTTTTGAATATAGTTTTTCTCATCCAACACACATTCCAACAAACTAGAGTAGAGTGCATTTTGTTATTTCGCATGCATTTATATAAGAATTATAGAGCATTTGCGATGTGCGATTTGCGTTGAAACTATGCAAAGTGTTTTATTTGTGTAAACAACATACACACTTGGAGATTTGACTTTGGGAAACAGTTCAGGTAGTTTGTGGCTTGGGGCTTTTGCAGGCTTTGTGGTTATCGTCGCTGTCGGGTGGGTGCTTCCAATAATTGGTCATTTTATTGGCGGATTGGTTGCTGGGCTCATAGCTAAAGGCGCAGGAAAAGGTGCTTTGGCTGGTTTTCTCGCTGGAATTTTAGGAGGACTCATAATTGCAGTGCTTGTGACTGTTGGATTGGTTGCTTTAGGTGGGCTGTTAGGCGGATTGCTTGGCGGGTTTATAGGCTTTCTGTTAGGATTACTTGTAGCGGTTGCAGCAGTTCTTCTAGGCATTTTCGGAGCAATAATAGCCGCCATCGGAGGACTCATAGGCGGAGCACTATCAAGATAAAAACCTGCGTAAAACTTTCTTCCTTTTTGGTAATCAACATGTTCATCTGTTTCTGCGAGTTGCCGGCGAAAGTTTAAAATTGAATAG
>JAIMAA010000057.1 GCA_023512225.1 Candidatus Bathyarchaeota archaeon | reverse complement strand
CATAGTAGCCATAAAAAACCAAGGCGTTCTTTGAATACAAAGCTGTGGTGCTCCAGGGTAGGTTCGGCTGTTTCACAACCTCAAACCTTCGATAGCTCAAATAAGTGCGGTGGATGACAGCTTCTCCCGTATGAAACACATCGTTTTTGCGTGAAACCATCACTACCGCCTTAATCCTCAAACCTATTCCAAACCAGCCCTTTCCTTTGGCATTAACCCTGAATAACACGAACAAAACCCTGAAGCTCGTCAACCTCTATCAATTCAACCCTATGCCCTTCCGCTTTCACACGCCTTGCTAACGCTTCATCAACCTTGCCAACAAACTCCACAACCCTTGAACCGCTGAAATAAACAACCTTTGTAATGCTGCCTTCACCGTCTGTCTGATAAAACACTGTGCCAAGCTCGTGTATGCTCTTCCGCAGAAGCTCAACATCCGTTATCCTGGCGACAAGCTGAAACCTCAAACCAGCAGCCCCTCCTCACGCAAGATTTTCTCAAGAGCTTTCTCAAGGCTACCGCGAACCTTCAAGTAATGCTCATCGCAAAGGTGCATAAACCGCGGCAGCTTGGCAGCCACAAAATATCTAACATGACCTTCTTCATGGCAGACCTCGCAGAAACCCAGCTTCGACGGAATTTCAGCAGCACGAGACCTTTTAAGCTGAAAAGCCACAATCCCAGCCACGCGCCTCATACTTGCACTCTCCCCCTGATTACCCCGTTTTCAGTTGATGCTGGCTCGGAATTTGGCATGCCCAACTTTTCCTCGATAACCTTGATTCTGCGTTCATGATCAGCGAGAACGTCAAGCGTGTCCCTTAAGGCGTAGGCTAAATCCTCCGTGGACTTCACCAAAATTTTTTGCACCTCAGGTTTTTGGCTCATCTTTCAGCCTCCCTCATCTTCTCCTTCTCCGTCTGCCTCATCTTTTCAAGGAAGCTTCTTACAGCGTCTTTGACAAGCTCCGCCCTCGAAGTGTAGCCTAAACTTTGCCTTTGAAGGAAAGCATCTATCTGGTCGACAAGCTCTTTCGGAAGCCTAACAGTAGCGTAGTTTGTCATACATGTGACACCTCTGAATCATGAATGTTTAAAAATAACCCCGAGCATAAAAAAGTTGCCGACATAGAACAATCAAACATGCCAAGAGTGGCTTCAGAATTTTTGACACAGTAAAGGTTAAATTTATGTGATTCATAACTGAATCATGTGTTTGTCATGTCAATCAACGAAGACGAATACACAACCGTAAGACTGCCAAAAGAGCTCATGGAAGTAATAGATAACATAATAAAAAGCGGCGTAGGCAGCTACAAAAGCAGAGCCGAATTCATAAAAGAAGCCTTAAGAAGAAGGTTTGAAGAACTAAAAATACTGGCGCCTACGCCAGAACTTCCCCAGCTTGAGCATTTTAACATAAGCGAGCACGGCGTCCGAATATTGGATAGAAGCCTCGCAAACGGCACATCAAAAGGAAGAATCATAGACGTTTACTTCAAACCAAACAAGGTTTTGTGCGAATACTGCGGCTCTGACAACTGTCGCCATGTGGAATTCGCCCTAAACATACCAAAAGTTCGGAAAATCCTAATTGGAAAAGGCTGGGAAATAAGCAAAAGAATCAAGGAGACATGAGAATGAAAACGCTAAGAATATCAGACGCCAGCCATAAAAACTCACGGGAACGCTTGGAACACTTATGGCACGAACAGGAAAAATGCAAACATACCAAAACGCCATAGAAGCCATGCTAAACCAATCAATAACACTTCCGCCTGAACTGCTAACTCAGATTGAAAACTTCATAGAAGAAAACAAGCAGTTAGGCTTCACAACGAGAGAGGAGTTCATACGCGACGCAGCAAGATGGCGACTAAAGTTTCTGAGAGGAGAATCCGAATACATCGAAATTCCAAAGGAGAAATACGAGAGACTGGAAGCTGCTGTCAAGGATATGAACACGCCCTATCATAACGCCTCTGACTTTGTTCACAAACAAGTAGACGAAATGTTGGAAAAATATGAAGAATGGAAAAAAGCAAGACAAAAACGCCAATTGCATGACTCAACAATAAATTATAAAAACGTCTAACACATATAACAATTATAGGTATCAAATTGACAAAGGACGTAACTACGATCAGAATATCCACAGAATTGAGGGACAAACTAAGAAAGTTAGGTATTAAAGGGGAAACTTACGAAGAGATTATCGAAAGGGTTCTCAAAATAGCTGAAGAAAACATGGGTGGAAAACATTGACCAACATACTTGAGATTTCAAAGCCCTTAAAGATAGGCTACGAGAGAACCTGCAATTGTCCACCACAGCACATAAATTGCTTAAATGCCAAAGAGTGGATTCAAAGCCAAGTCGCCATTTGGGAATTCTTTTATGAAAAAAGGGATATTCGCGACAAAAACATTCACCCAGCAGTCTTTCCAATAGGCTTGCCCAAAAAGTGTATCCAACTCTTTACACATCAAGGAGAGCTTGTTCTGGATCCGTTCGTTGGGATTGGAACGACACTGGTTGCTGCATTTGACCTAAACCGAAACGCTGTTGGCTTCGACCTCAAAAAGGAATACGTGGATTTTGCAAATAAAAGAGTGGCGCAAACAAAGTTAGATGCATGGAATGAACAGTCTAAAAGTACCACTCAAATCGCAATATGCGACGAGGCACACAACATACCAGAATATCTCGAACCTGGAACAGTTGCCTTAGCTGTAACTTCTCCACCATACGCCAACATGCTGAACAGACCAAGATTGAATAAAAGCATACGTGGAGATTTACGAAAAAACGAACACTTTCTTAAAGTCCAACAGTATTCAGCAGACCCAAGAGACCTCGGCACCATGGAACCAAGGAAATACGCTCAAGTCATAGGCGAAATCTACAAAGGCATTTTACCATTACTAAAACCCAAAGCACACTCTATAATAAACGTTACAGATATCTGGTGGAAGGACGACAAGTTTGGTAGAAGAATTCCTGTCCATGTCTATATCATCGAAGAAATGGAGAAAGCAGGCTACGAACTAAGAAATATCATTATTTGGGATAGGAGAAACCTTGTCAACAAAGTAGGCATTTTCGGCTGGCCAAGCAACTACATAACGTTGGGCACAACATTTGAGTACATTTTAGACTTCTGGAACCCACCTTAATGTATTCTTCCAGTTTTGGCGAAAGCAGCCATATCTGTGCCAAACTGAGTGTTAGGTCTGAAACGTGTTGTGGCATAGGGAATTTGCCTTAATATATCTGGCGGAATGTAACAATATCCATTAGTCTTAATGCAAAGGGCTTCAAAAACCTTAACATTCGATTCTGTGAATTCACTCAATTGGTTGAAGAAGCCAAAAAGACTATCACCATCAAAAGCAAGACCTCGAGTAGCCCTCTCCCTAAGACTCACGTTCTTCACCTCGACCCTATGCTTCGCTTTAGGTGAAAGCAAGTTTGGATAGTAGATGATGAAGTCAGTTCGCTCCTTTCTTCTCGTAAAATGGTAATCCTTCTTTAAGCCAGCTCTCTCCAATTCTCTTTGGGCGCAAAGCTCAGCAAGGTGACCTGATATTGGCTGAAAGGCTTGACTGACACGCCTTGAAACCTCTTCCATAAAATTGCTATACTCTTTGTCTCCAACAACGATGGGTTCTAAAAGCTTTCTCTTCACTTTCTCATGAATTTCTTTGGGCAAAATGAGCTCAGAGAGTATTTCGTTTACCCTTCTTTCATAGTATTTTGACCTATACTGAATCATCAAATAGAACGTCGCGTGATGCAAAGAATTCACATCAATATCTGGATTACCTTTCAAAGCTTCGTTCAATATTGACTCAGCTGAAGGAACGGTTCGCATAATCCAATCATTATTTGCAGCCTCTTATAACACTGATGCTTCCGCTGCAAATAAAACAGCAAGCTACCTACTCTTTTGACCCTAATAATAAGTAAGTTAATTTTTAAATACCTCTGTTGTGCTTAATTCGAATGGGGTTGTGTCTTGAATATAAAATTGATTTCTGGTGAAACTGTGGACTTAACTGAGGATCAAATTCGAAAAGCCTTTGAGGCGAATTTAGGTGTTTTGGAAGAAGGATTAGAATACGTAGATTCCGAAGTCCAAATAGGCACGGGTAGGATAGATACGCTTGCAATAGATGAGAAAAATAGGCCAGTGTTTATTGAGTATAAAAAGGCAGGCGGATTTGATAAGGATGCTCTTGTCCAGCTTATGGATTATCTTAGCTGGTTTGTAAGGGATAAGGCACATCTATCATATCTTGAGAAACATATCAAGAAAAAGAAACCTGACTTTGACAAAATCAGCCCAGAAATTAGGCTGGTATGTGTCGTAAACGATGTTGAAGATAGAGTTAAAAATGCATGTTACGTGATCAGCAACCCAACCCAAATATGGACGTATAATACAATCAAAAATGAAAGTGGTGATATCCTAATAATGCCAAGGATTGAACTGGATAATACTGAGAGAGAATTTGCCATTTCTGAAGAAGTGACGGAGGACGAGATACTAAAAGAGTATGCTGCGCTCTCTCCACTTTATCAAGAACTGAAAAATTATATACTATCCTTAGGCGATGTAGACTCTTATATGACTGGAAGAAACCCACGGTTTCGAAGGAGAACGGGCAGAGTCTTTGCAAATGTATGGTTTACACGAAAATGGATTTCACTTGAACTTTATGTAGGAAAAGGAGCCGTTGAAAGCGACCGATTCACATACTGGAAAAGCGGAGAGTCCGAATGGGGTTATGTGCACTTAACTCCAAAAGAAGGACTGAATGAAGAAATTAAAACATGGATAAAAAAAGCATGGGAAAATGGCGGCGTTTCGTCCTAAAAAAAGTTTAGGCTTCAGGGACTTCCACTCTGCGTCTAAGCTCTGTTACGTATTCTGCATATCTTGGGTAGAACTGGTCAGCTTTCCGTTTCAGACGCATATAATGCTTGGCCCCTATACTCCTTGGAACACGCCCCTGAATAAAATCCGCAACACTTTCCGGAACATTCAATCTTTCGCTTGTTATCATGTCGTTGGCAAACTTCCGCAGATACTTCGGTCTGGTATAATTGTGGTTTTGATGCCATTTTTGTATTGAGGCTCTGTCTACTTTCTCTTTTAATTTTTGTATTAGCTGAAAAGTGTATTCTGTCAGATAGCAGTAATACGCTTGTTTTGAACCTCTGAAAAGCCCAACTGGGCAACGGTAGAAGCCTTCCATACGTTCGGTTTCTGGAAAATCACTTAGAAGCTTTGCAACTTCTACAAGCCTCAACCCAGAATCCAAAAGCAAATTATAGGCAACCTGATACGGTAGCGGATCATTCCTTATTCTTTTTAAGTCTGAAACTATCTGGGTTTCCTCTGGAATCTTGATGTCTATGCCCACCTCATCTTTGGGAATAGCCTTACGCAACCCATCAAGAAACCCTTTAAACTGTCCATTTGGGCGGTTAATCTCTAAGCATTTAAACCAAGCCCGCAATGCACGGTTCAAATGATGCCGCTGACCAGCGGTTAAAGGCGAAAACACCCGCATAACATCCAAAGGCTCTTTTATAGGCTCTTTAACAAACCTATCCAGATAATTCAGCATGTTCCGTGCGTTGGCAGGCTCATAACGCTTAAACTCCAAATACTGCAGAAACAGCTGCCTCGTCTCAGTCCAGCTTAAAACAAACCCTTCACCCGAAACACCAGCAGCTAAAAAGCGTAGTGCCTCGCACGGCTTTTCCACTCGTTCCCTTAAATCTTTAAACCTATCCTCACCTTCAAGGCTTTCAGCTAAAGAACCTAAAGCCTTACGCTGCTCATCCACCCGCCTTTTTAATTCGCTTATCTTTTCTTCGGCCATAGGACGGTCCTCCCACCATAGCTGGGACGGTCCCAGGACGGTCCCGCAAGCCAGTGGGCAAATCAGCCCGTTTCTTGCTGTTTTTGCTGGAAGCGGAAAGATTTTGGCGGGCCCGGTGGGATTTGAACCCACGTTCTCCGGCTCCGAAGGCCGACGCCTTAATCCGTACTGGGCTACGGGCCCCTGCAAGAGAGTAGGCAATAAACGATTAAAAGACTTCCGAAAACCCTTAAAAATAACTGGCAATTAATTATTCTGGCGCTGATTACACGGGCCGGTAGCTCAGCTTGGCTGGAGCGTTCGGCTGATAAAAGCGCAGAAACCGAAAGGTCGAGAGTTCAAATCTCTCCCGGCCCACTTTTTATTTCTTTTTCTTCTTTTCCTCTTCTCCCTTGACGCCTTTGACCAAGCCTTTTCCTATGCCTTTGGCTATTCCGAAACCCTTCCTCACTCCTTTGCCTACAACTTCACCTGTCTTCTCAGCCACTTCTTCTGCTTTGCCTTTCTCCTTCTTCTTTTCTTTTTTACTCATGGTAATCACCTCCACAATATCAGCGATATTTTTAGTTCTGTTTTTGAGCAGTTAAAACTTTCTTAAGGGACACTATGATGGTAAGTGTTAAATGCGCATCAAAATATAATGTAAGTATGGTGATTATGTGCCTAAAGATGATGAAATGTTACAGGTTTTGAAGGAGATAAAGGCTTTGTTGGAGCCTAAGCCTGCTCCGCCTGCGCCGCCGCCGAAGAAGGGTATGTGGAATGAGTTCATAGACTTTATCTCTAAGTATAAGGTTTTGGGTTTGGCTGTTGCCTTCATTATGGGTGTCTACGTCGGTCAGGTTATCCAGTCGCTTGTTAAGGACTTGCTGATGCCACTAATTGGGCTTGCAATACCTGGTTTAGGAAACTTGTCTACTTTCAAAATTGCAGTTCCGCCAACTACATTGGATGCTGAAGGAAAACCGATAGACCTAAACTGGACTGGACAACTGTTCGGCATCGGAAACTTCATTGTAGCCATAATAACATTCATAATAGTTGCCTTCGTCATATTCTTAATCGTGAAAGTAACCAAGAAATGGGGCATAGAATAGGCTGGAAGCCTTCAAAATTCTTTTTTTTATTGTTTAATAGACGTGTTTCTGCTAGAAAGAAAGTTATACGTGGAAGTTGGAGAGTGAAGGGATTGCGTATTAATGCCTAGAAGTTTAAGTGAAGTTAAAGGGTTTATGGATAGGGAGCGTTTGGCTAGTTTTGTTTCTGTCGGCGTTAAATAATGAGCCTTATGTTGTTCCTGTTTTCTTTACTTACGAGAACGGTAAAGTTTACGTGCAGTCTGATAGGAATTGGGTTAAGGTTCGTAATGTTTTGAGGAATGATGATGTGGCTGTGGCTATTTACAGTGGCGAAGAAGCGGTGATTGTGAGAGGGAAGGCGCAGGTTGTTGAGAGTGATGAGGAGTTTGTTAGGAGGACTCGTGACCACGTTAGCAAGTATAGGTTGAGAATTGATGAGTATGGTAGGGATTCGCTTGGTATTCCTTTGTTTGATAAAACTGTTCGTTGTGTGATTGAGGTGGTTTCGAGGAAGGTTATGTTTTGGTAGGGGTTGGGGTTTTCTGCTTTTCTGTTGTGTAGGTTTTTAGTCCTAGGCGTATTAGGTGTTCGATGAATGTGCTTCTTTTTTCTCTTCCGCGTAGTGTTTCGATTTGTTTGAGGAGTTGTGAGTCTAAGGTTAAGCCTACGTGGTGTTTCATTTTTTGTAGTCTCCTTGTATCTTGTATATTTGGTATACAGAAAAGCTTTATTAGCTTTATCTTACAAGTTACACTTGTATCTTATGTGTTGTGGAGCGTGAATGCGTGAAGACTTTGCGTATATCGGATGATGCGCATCAGAGGCTTACGGCTTTGTTGGGTGAGTTGACGGCGCAGACTATGCGTATGCAGACTTATACTGATGCGATTGAGAGTTTGTTGTCGCAGTCTGTTATTTTGCCGCCTGAGTTGCTTGCTGAGGTTGAGGGGTTTATTGATGAGAATAGGCATTTGGGTTTTACTACGCGGGAGGAGTTTATTCGGGATGCTGTGCGTTGGCGGTTGCGTTTTTTGAAGGAGGATTATGAGTATTTGGAGGTTTCGAAGGGTGAGTATGAGCGGTTGCAGCAGGCGATTCGGGATTTGGATTTGCCTTTTTTGAATGTGAATGATTTTTTGGAGCAGCAGATTAGGAGTTTGTTGGAGAGGCATGGGGAGTGGTTGAGGCAGAGGGAAGCGTATGAGAGGAGGGGGCGTAAGAAAGAGTAGTGTTTCGTGTTGTGTTGTAGGCAAAAAGCTGAAATGTGGATTAAGTGTATAATTGTGTTTTGGTGATTGCGTGTGCCTTACTATATTTTGTTGTCGAATTTGACGGATGAGGGTTGGAAGACTGTCAGAGAAAAGCCTGAGAGAATCAAGGAAGTCAACAGGGAGCTTGAGGGTTTCGGCGTTAAAGTGCTGAGTCAGTATGCGGTTTTGGGACCTTACGATTTTGTGAATATTGTTGAGGCTCCGAACAATGAGACTATTGCTAGGGTTTCGCTTGAGTTGGGTTCGAGGGGAACAATTAAAATTGTGAGTATGGCTGCTATTCCGATTGATGGGTTTATTGCTTCTTTGAAAAGGCGTTAATGACGGGCTTAGTATTCTCCTTCTTTTTCTTTTTCGTTTTCGTAGTATTCGGCTGTTTCTTGGTTGGTTGTTAGTTGGTCTTCTACGCGTGTGAAGGCTTTTTTTATTATGAAGTGGATTGCTATGGTTGCGAGGAGTACCATGCCGGCTATTAGGCTGAAGGTGGCGAGGAGTGTGAATTGTTTTTTGATTGTGTCTTCTGTGGTTTGGAATGAGAGGAATGAGAAGTAGAAGGTTAGGAATAGGCATATGGTTACTGTGGCGAGGATGAGGGATTCTACTCTCATGTGTGGGACGCTCAAATTTCGGGACACGCCTAACATGCTAGGCTTGGGTTTAACCTAATTGGGCTATTGCGAAAAATGCTTTATGAATTCAGAATCGTTAGCTGAGTTAAAGGTTTGTGGGATGTGTTTTTCGGATTCGAAATCTGAAAAGCCAAAAAACTACATATTTAGCTGGGTTTTCTAGCTTGTTTGGAAGTGATATGGTTGTCGGAAGAACGCTTGTATATGTTTGATGTTGCTGCGTTGTTTCATTGTTTGCTTTTTGCTTATCAGAAGAATGTTGAGAAGATTTTGGGTTCGGGTTCGGCTATTTTTATTCATCCGACGCTTGAGCTTTTGGCTAAGATTGATATGAAGAGGGGTTTGAATCTTATTAGGGGCAAAGGTGTTGAGGAGACTTGGGATAATCTTTCGAGTTTCTTTTTGAAGTCTAGTGTTGTTAAAGAGTTTAGTTTTAGGAAGGTTGATGCGGAGCGGTTTGTGCTTCGTGTGGATGGGTGTGTTTGGGCGAGGCATGTTCATGGTGAGCTTGAGCCGAAGGATGTGCCTTGTCCTTTGGCTTTGGTGGCTATGGCGGCTTTTGAGAAGATGAGTGGCAAGAAGGTTAGGGTTGCGGATTCTGAGTATTTTGAGGAAGGAACGGAAACGGTGATAGAGCCAGCTTAATGAGTGGTTGTTTTTATTTAGTAGTCCGAAGAGATATCAGTCCGTATAGGCTTGAGTGTGGAGTTAGGCGAGAAGGGTTATGGTTGGGTTGAAGGGTGAGAATCGTATTGAAGTTTTTAGGAAGGCTGCTGAGCGTATGGCTTCTAAAATAGCCGCTTTTGAGGGTGTGGCTGGCGTGGTTTTTCTTGGTGGTTTGGTTAGGGGTTTTGCAGATAGGTTTAGTGATTTGGACATGACTGTGTTTTTGAGCAGGAAAGATGCTGGTTTGGTGAGGCGAATTCGTGGGGTTGTTTCTGAAGAAGAGAAGCGTTTTGGCGTTGAAACGGACCTTATGATTCATGTTCTCAGCGATTTTAGGCGGTGGAGGTGGGATGAGGCGGATAGGTGGGAGTTTTCTAGGGCGGAGATTGTTTATGACCCGAAGGGAGAGATTAAGCGGGTTTTTGGTGAGAAGTTGTGTTTGCCTAGGGATTTGTGGGTTAGGCGTGTTGTGGTTTGTGCGGAGTATCTTAAGTGGTATGCTTGTCCGCCGAGGGAAGGTGTTGGCACGGTTGCTGAGTGTTGGATTGAACGGGGCGATTTGGCGAGTGCGCATTATTGCCTAAGTTATGCTTTGGAATTGTTGATTAGGCTGGTTTATGCATTGAACAGGGAGTTTTTGGCACCGCAAAAATGGAGAATCCGCTACTCACACAATTTAAAATGGCTGCCAGAAGATTACGAAATGCTTGTTAAAGAAGCCATGGCTATTAATAGTCTGTCAGTTAGAGATTTTAACAGAAGACTAGAAGCCATACGGAAACTATGGAGTAATACGTATCCTAAAATAAAAGAAGTCACGGGACTGGAAAGAGAACAACTCTCAAAATACTACATCGAGAAAGTACTCAAACAAACAATCGTTCCTTCTAATCCTCAAACATTAGAAAGAACAATTAAGAAGCATCAGTTTAAACCAGATAATTAAAAAGGAAAAAGGATAAATGTAAAGTCCAACGCCACCAATGCCACCGAGAGTTTTGTACTGGTAAGATTCCCAAAATAGAGAATCTTCGTTGAATACCCAGGCTTTCTCTGATGTACCTCCAACTCCAAAGGTTACATAAGGTCGAATCCCTTTCTTTACCCCAAAGGGATACTCTACACGAAATTCGCCCTTTGCCCAGTGAAACTGCCCAACAGTGTCATAACTCGTATAGGAAGTGTCTCCAATGTTCCAATTAACGTAATTCCTTTCCCCCGCACTTCCAGAAAGAATGAGTGCAAAGGTCCATCCTCCTGAACTGGAATATTTCACTGTTGCGCCTTGAGCAATAGGATCTGCAAAGACTCCAAGGGACCACCTCGAGACTATATATAATAATATCAAGCCCATTTCTACCTCCCGATGAGATAATATAAACTAAACCTGTTAAATCTTAAAAATCTTAAATTTTAGAATTTGCGCCTTTTGAATGAAAATATGACGTTGATGAAAGTGAACAAAAGTATCAAAGC
>JAIMAA010000056.1 GCA_023512225.1 Candidatus Bathyarchaeota archaeon | reverse complement strand
TATTTCATGAGCTTCCTTTACGCCTTCAACTTCTGTTGCCAGTTTCTCCACAAGTTTTTCAGTTCGTCCTTCCGCTTCCAATGGTTCAATGTGAATTGTGACATCTGCATTTCCCATGGAGCTTTTGATGTCTGTCTCTATTTTGGAAGCTAATGCGTGTGCTTCTTCTAGACTCATGTAATCTGGCACTTGCACTGTGGCTTCTACAAAGGTTTTGTCGCCTGCCTTTCTGACTCTCAGGTTCTCGCATTTGCAGACTCCTTTTGTGCTGAGTATTTCTTTCCTAACTTTTGTTGCAACATCCTTTGATATAGCATCGCTTAACTCCATTCCACTGCTCCAGATTAATCTGACACTTAAGTATCCTATTATGGCGCTAAGAATCATGGAAGCTAAGGCATCACCGAGAAAAATTCCCACAGTTGCTAGTCCAAATCCGAGAAACGCGATGAGTGTTGAACCTAAATCTGCTACAGCATGGTAGAGCCCCGCTTTAACCGTTACACTCTCATGTTCTGCCCTATGTAATATTGAAACTCTTAAGATATCAATGCAGAAGGTGTAGGCTATAGCTATGAAACCCGCAAACTCCCACTCAAGAACCAAGTATGGCTTGTTTTCCAGAAGTTTTAAAACGGCTTCCAACATCAAGAAAACAGCTGTAACAGAGAGGATTATTCCGCCGATTAATCCACCAATGGGTTCAATTTTCTCATGCCCATACATGTGCTCCTCATCAGGCGGTTTAAGCGAAGCTTTTGTCGCAATTACAAGCACAACCATCGACAAAGCATCAAACAATGCGTGAGCGCCGTCACTTAAAATGGCTAAACTTCCAACAACAAGACCTAAAGCAACTTCCACAACAACTACACTCATTATTGCGATTGTCGAAATCTTCAGAGTTAACAACTTCTGGCTGTGTTTCTTCGTAGTATTCATTATTCTTCACGTATATTGCCAAATGTTAGGGATTTAAGAATTGTGTGGCAATAATTTGTTGTTCACCTTACTTTTAACGGGAAAACTATCATTAAAACGAAACATTTAAAATGGAAGATGCTATAAGGGTTTCCGGTGCTAAACGTGTACGGTGAACGTTTTAACCTCGCCTGAAAAAGCTGATTTTTCTTTTGAATTTATAAGCATCTACTCCGTAAGTTTTGAAGAAGGTATCTGCACATGAGCGTTAGTGACATATTAGACGGAAAACTAACCGAAAAAGAAGTTGAAATAAAAGGTTGGCTAGTTACAAAACGTTCTGGCGGCGGAGTCCAATTCTTAATGGTGCGAGACGGAACTGGAACCATACAAGCTACTGTTCACAAGGATGAAGTCTCCAAGAAAGTTTTCAGCGACGCTGAGAAACTAACCCAAGAATCCTCCATCACAATTAAAGGCGTAGTTAAAGAGGACAAAAGAGCGCCGGGCGGCTACGAAATAAGAATTAAGGATTTACAAATTATTCACTTGGCAGCGCAAGAGTATCCATTGGGCAAGAAGGAACACGGCATCGATTTCTTGCTAAGCTTTCGACAATTATGGGTGCGAAGTCCAAGGCAAGTTGCCATATTGAAAGTGAGAGCCGAAATCGTTAAAGCATGCAGAGATTTCCTCGATGAGAGAGGTTTCACTTTAACGGATTCTCCAATTCTCACTCCAGCCGCCGTGGAGGGCGTTGCAACTCTTTTTGAAGTTCCATATTTCGGCGACAAAGCTTTCCTAACACAAAGCGGACAACTTTACGTCGAAGCTACAATCGCCGCCTTTGGCAAAGTTTACTGTTTCGGACCAACCTTTCGAGCTGAAAAATCAAAAACTCCGCGACATTTAACGGAGTTCTGGATGCTTGAACCTGAAATGGCTTTCTTCACTTTTGAAGATAACTTGAAGCTCCAAGAAGAATTGGTCACATATATAGTGAAAACAGTTTTGGAAAAAAGAAAGCGAGAGCTGGAAGCATTAAAGAGAGACTTAAAGCCTTTAAAAAAAGTTGAGCCTCCCTTCGAAAGAATCAGTTACACGGAAGCAATAGAGATGCTGCAGAAAGCCAAATGTCCAATACAATGGGGAGAAGACTTGGGAGCGCCTCATGAAAGATTCATTTCACTGAAATTTGAAAAACCCGTCTTCGTCCACAGATATCCAGCAAAAGCCAAAGCCTTCTACATGCAACCTGACCCGAAGAATCCTGAGGTTGTACTCTGTGCTGACTTAATGGCTCCAGAAGGCTACGGCGAAATAATAGGTGGAAGCGAAAGGATTCACGATTTGAAGCTGCTTGAACAAAGAATAGAAGAGTTTGGCTTGCCTAAGAAGGCTTACGAGTGGTACTTGGATTTAAGAAGATATGGTTCAGTGCCGCACTCCGGATTTGGATTAGGACTTGAAAGAACTGTAATGTGGATCTGTAAACTAAAACATATACGGGAGACAATTCCCTTCCCTAGGACAATCACCAGAATTTATCCCTAAGACTGCAAAAGGTAACGTTGGAAGAGACGGCTTAATTTTTCTTTCCTGCACTTTTCATTTAGGAATACTTTAAAGAATATGTATCGTATATACTCTAACATGTGAAAGGCTGTTCTGCAACGAATGGAGGGCGTGAGGGTGGGCACTGAAAATCTCGATAAAATATTTAATCCTAAAAGAATTGCTGTTATAGGCGCAAGCGATGAAGAGGGCTCTGTTGGCGCCAAACTCATCCGAAATTTGGTTGGCGTAGGCTACACTGGAGTAGTTTACCCGGTTAATCCTTTCAGACCCACCGTTCAAGGCATCACCGCCTACCCCAGCGTCACCAAAATCCCATGGCAAATAGACCTCGCCGTAATAGCAACTCCAGCGCACACGGTTCCACAAATCGTAGAAGAATGCGGAAAAGCCGGAGTAGCAGGGGCAATCATCATTTCTGCAGGTTTTAGAGAAACAGGAAAAGAAGGAGAAGCGCTCGAGAACAAGATTCTTGAACTCAAAAATAAATACGGCATGCGTATCATCGGACCCAACAGCCTGGGAATAATGCGACCAAAAATCAAGCTAAACGCTACATTCGCGAACAAAACAGCCACTTCTGGAAGAATAGCTTTCATTTCTCAAAGCGCAGCATTATGCGCTTCAGTGCTAGATTGGGCTTCTGAAGCAAACATCGGTTTCAGCGCTGTAGTTTCAACTGGGTCAATGATTGATGTAGATCTTGGAGACTTGATTGATTATTTCGGGAACGACGTTCAAACACGAAGTATCATACTTTACATTGAATGTGTCACAGACGCGCGGAAATTTATGAGCGCCTCAAGAGGATTTGCTAGAGCCAAACCTATTGTGGTGGTAAAGGCAGGACGATTTCCCGAGAGTGCAGAGGCAACAGTTTCTCACATTGGCGCCCTCTGTGGAGAAGACGCTATTTATGATGCCGCTTTTAGACGTGCTGGGATTGTTCGTGTTGAAGCGATAAATGATCTCTTTAGCTGTGCAGAAGCGTTGGCAATGCAATCAAATCCAAAAGGACCAAACCTTACAATAATCACTAACGCTGGTGGACCAAGTATAATAGCTACTGATTGTCTCATTGCGCGAGGTGGGCGTCTCTCGCAGTTAAGCAGTGAAACGGTTCAAGCTTTACGAAATGCTTTGCCATTATATTGTCGTGCGGCGAATCCCATTGACATTTTGGAAGAAGCCACAGTAGACAGGTTTAGAAAAGTTATGGAAATATGTTTTAAAGACCCTAATAGCGATGGCTTCTTGATTGTGTATACCCCTCAAGGAGCGGCTAACCCTCTTGCAACTGCAAAAATGATAATAGAGCTTTCAAAACAGACTACAAAGCCGGTTCTCGCGTCATTTATAGGTGAAGGTGACTGCCGAAAGGCTAGACAGCTATTGCAGAAGAATAATATTCCGGCGTTTAGCACACCGGAGCAAGCTGTTTCTACATTCATGTACATGTATAGCTACACTCAAAACTTGGAACTTCTCTACCAAACTCCTGAAGAGTTTCCTGTTGAGTTAACCATTCCTGCGTTTCTTAAAGAGATTTTGCGAAGAGCTTTTAGTGAGGGGCGAAAAGTTCTGACCCAACCCGAGTCTCTGCAATTCCTTGAGGCATATCAGATTCCCACAATAAAAACCATGACTGCAAGGACTCCGGATGAAGCTGAAGTTGTGGCTTCCGCGTTAGGGTATCCTGTTGTCATGAAAGCTCTTTCGCCGCAAATAACTCACAAATCCAAAGCTGAAAGTGTTATACTCAATGTTTGGTCACCGGCAGAAGTTAAGATGTTTTTTAATGAATTGGCGGAGAAAGTAAAAAGCTACAGTTCTGAAGCTGAATTTCAAGGCGTTGTAATCCAGCCTATGGTTCGGAAAAGAGGATACGAGCTGTTGATTGGCTCTAAGAAAGACCCTCAATTTGGCGCCGTAATAGTTTTTGGAATGGGTGGTGTGGCGACAGAATTATTGCAAGATGTGAGCATAGGGCTTCCTCCATTAAATCAAGTTCTCGCGAGGCGGCTCATGGAAAAGACTAAAATCTACCAGCTTTCGGCGTTGAGTGGTTTTCGTCCTAATTTTAAACTTCTTGAGGAGATTTTGGTGAAGTTTTCGCAGCTTGTGATGGATTTTCCGGAGATAAAAGAGATTGATGTGAATCCTTTACTTGTCGATGAGAATAGCGCCGTGGCTGTTGATGCCAGAATAGTTATAGAAACTGAAAAAATGTTGCATGAAATCCAGCCTCATGAACATCTCGTGATAGCCCCTTATCCTAAAAAATACGTTACTCGATGGACATTAAAAAATGGAATCCCCGTGGTTCTTCGTCCAATAAAGCCTGAAGACGAGTCTCTCTTAAGCGAACTTTATTGTTCTCTGTCTGAAGAAACGATGCGTCTCCGGTTTTTCCAAGTTTTTAAGGAGGTCCCCCATAAAACCTTAACGCGTTATTGCAATATAGATTACGACCGTGAAATTGCCATAGTTGCGGAGATGCAGAAAGACAAGAGAAACATAATCGGTGTTGCATTACTCACTTTGGAGCCTGGTGGAAAACGTGGAGAATTTGCTGTTGT
Source organism: Candidatus Bathyarchaeota archaeon (assembly GCA_023512225.1). Classification (GTDB taxonomy): domain Archaea; phylum Thermoproteota; class Bathyarchaeia; order Bathyarchaeales; family Bathycorpusculaceae; genus DSLH01. Next base: position 6,002 of record JAIMAA010000056.1, on the reverse strand, counting down.
GGTAGGAGATCAATGGCAAGGGCTTGGGCTTGGTTCAAAATTAATCGACTATATCATTGAAATAGGCGGGGACATGCGGCTGAAAACAGTATACGGCTATATAATTTCGAATAACTCTAAAATGATTAATATGTGCGCCAAAAAGGGCTTCAAGATACAACCATTCGACAGTGAACTGTCAATTGCAACCTTGGAACTGTCTTAGTTTTTTGATATCTCAAAATAGAGTTAGAAAAATTTCTGGGGTTCAAGTTCTGTTATTTGCGTTCAAGAGCTGCTTTCACAGATTCATAAGCTTTCTTTGCTTCTTCTACAGCCACTCCATCTTCTAGTGTGCTGACGTCTCCGAGAGTTGCTCCTGCAATTATTGCTTTTAATAGGCGTCTCATGATTTTGCCGCTTCTTGTTTTTGGAACGGAGTCAACAAAAGCTATTGTAGTGTCAGATGCTACGAGTGGACCAATGGTGTTTCTTAAATGCATTTTTAGCTCGTTTGCAAGTTCTTGGCTTGGAGAGTATCCTTGCTTGAGCACTGTGAAAATGAATGGTGTTTGTCCTTTTACAGGGTCTTCTTTGCCGACGCATGCTGATTCTGCTACGGCTGGATGTTTAATCATGGCTGATTCGATTTCTGCTGTTCCGATTCTGTGACCGGCAACTTTGAGAACATCGTCAGCTCTTCCAAGCACCCATATGTATCCGTCTTGGTCTTTGATAGCGAAGTCTCCGGTGTAGAAGTACATTTTACCCTTGAACCTTGACCAATAAACGTCTATGTATCTCTGAGGGCTTTTGTAAAGTGTCATGAGCATTCCTGGCCATGGTGAAGTTATGGCTAAGTATCCTCTTACTCCAGGCTTGCATGGGTTGCCGTCGTCATCAAGAACTTCCATTGTAACTCCCGGTATTGGATAGCCGTTTGTTCCTGGTTTGAGTGGGAATATTTTTCCTAATCCTGGGAAGTGCCCTGTGAGCATTTGCCCTGTTTCTGTCATCCACCATGTGCTTGATGCGACTATGTCTTCTCTGCCGATGTTTTTATAATACCATTTGAATGCTTCTGGGTTGATGGGTTCACCAACGGAGTGACAGATTCTTACTGTTGACAAATCGTATTTTCTGACAAGTTCTTCGGGGAATTTCATTAGCATTCTGATTGCGGTTGGCGTGGTGTAGAAGATTGTTACACCATACCTCTGGATTATGTTCCACCATCTGTCAGGTCCCGGACAGTCGGGGGCTCCCTCATACATTATTGATGTCAAACCTGCCATGAGTGGTCCGTAAACAATGTATGAGTGTCCAGTAACCCATCCGATGTCTGCTGTACACCAATAAATGTCATCTTCGCGCACATCAAATATGAGTTTCATTGTGGTGTATAAGGCGACGGCGTAGCCGCCTATGGAATGTTGTGCTCCTTTTGGAGCGGCAGTTGTGCCTGACGTGTAAAGTATGTACGAAAAATCTTCTGAACCGCATTTCTCAACAAGAATATGGACGTTTTGTGGCACATCCTTAATGAATTCATGGTGCCAGACATCAGTCTCATTATTCCAAGGAATGTCTTGTCCTGTTCTTTTGATCACGATGACTTTTTCTATTTTAAGCCCGTTCTGTGCGCATATCTTAACGGCTTCATCAACAATAGGTTTGAGGCTTATAATCCGTCCTCTTCTGTAGAATCCGTCAGCTGTGACTATGATTCTGGCGCCGCCGTCTATTGCTCTCGTAGCTAAGGCATCTGCGCTGAATCCACTGTAGACTATGCTGTGTTTTGCTCCCAATCTCTGTGCAGCAAGCATGTAAAATGGAAGTTCTGGAATCATCGGTAAATAGAATGTTAGGATTTCTCCCTTTTTGACTTTCAATTTTTCTTTCAATGCATAGCTAATAACGTTTGATATTCTATGAATGTCATAATATGTGAATTTTCTAACTTCCTTTGGCTGTTGTAGCGCTTCGTCCCATGGCTCTCCTTCCCATATCAGAGCCAATTTGTTTTTTCTACCCTGCGCTATTTGCCAATCCGTGGCTAAGTATGCCAGATTTGTTTCGCCGCCAACAAACCATCTGTAGAATGGCGGGTTGCTGTCGTCTAATACTTTGTTCCATTTTTTGAACCAGAAAATTTCGTTTGCCCGTTTTTCCCACCATTCTTCCTTTGCCTTTTTGTCTTTTACGGTGCTCTCATACCATTCTTTGAAGTCTTTTTTGTCCCAGATTCTGTCTTTCCAACTGGGTGGGATTATGTCGGTTTCGAATTCCTTGTAAACTTCTATTGATTCCTTAGACATTTTTACTCACCCTTTTAGAGTTTGGTTACTTGATTTTCTTTTAGGAAAATTTGTTATCGTATATATGCATTTAGGTTCTTTTGAGAGGGAATTGTTGTTGTTTGACTTTCAGATTTAATTATGCACTAGTTTTTATTTTCTGCAAAAAATTGTGGAGGCGGTTATTGGTTTACTGGACAAATTGGCAATACCGTTTTTCCGTGGGCTTCATTTAACACTTCTGCTAATGCTAGATAAACTGCACTGAAGCCACAAATGATGCCTTCCGCTCCGATTATGCGAGTGAATAGTTCTATTTGTGGGTCTGTGGGCGATATTGTTGTGTAAGCGAGGATTGCAGATTTAGCCGCGAGTAGAAAGAAGAGTATTGCAAGACTCATGAAGACAAATTGCAATGCGCGATTAGTTTTTAGGGTACCAAAGAACATGGCAAATGTGAATAATCCCCACATGAAAAAGTAGGCTGCAAACGCTTCATTACTAACAACCCACGGAGTATAGCCTCCAAAGAAGGGCCATACGCCGATTCCTGCAACGCTTGACACTCCCAGCCAGTTTAGAGTTACGAAAGATAGCCAGAATAACCCGTATGATGTGAAGGCTGTGGTTCCAAACGTGTTGCCCTTTTTATATTCTAGTATACCCGCAATAATCTGTGCTAGGCCGCCATAGAATATGCCCATTCCGAGAATCATGCTGTCAATTGGACCTAACCGGGCGTTGTGGACAAAGTTTAGGAGAACAGTTGTCATTCCAAAGCCTAATAGCCCGAGTGGTGCCGGGTTTGCTGATTTTTCGTTCATGTTGTTCACGTTTTTGATTGGATGTGGAACGTTTTTTGCAACGCCTTTTCATATAAGCTTTTCTGAGTGATTATTTCCATTTCCAGATTTTTCTATTCATCAAAAATTCTGGGAGGATTAAAAATCCCCAACTGGCTACCCCTATTACGTAGGCTAAGTCTGTTATGCTTAGTGGTGACAAACCGAACATTTTTGCTGTGACAGGGATGTAGGTTATGCCTAGTGTGGCGGCTATTGAAACGACTTCGGCTATCACGAAGAACTTGTTCTTGAACGCGTCTTTTCCCATTCTCCACACACTACGAGTTTCAGAGCGGCAGTTCCAAACAACAAACAACTCGAACATGGCGGCTTGCACAAAAGCTGTTGTTCTGGCTTCTCGCAGAGTTTCTTCCGTTCCAAATCCGTGGGCTGGCCAAACGTAATATTCAAGGCAGAAAACCAAGATTGTTCCAGTAGCTTGCAGTATAAACGATGCTATAATAAACCGACCCATACCATGCAAAATGCCTTCTTCTGGTTTACGTGGTTTCCTATCCATGACATCAACATCTGGAGGGTCTGTAGCCAAGGAGACCGCTGGAGCACCGTCGGTAACCAGGTTTATCCACAAAATCATAGCTGGGAGCAGAGGCAGCGGAAACAGTTCTGGGCTGAATATGCCTCCTAAAATAGCGAATGACCCAATGACAAGTAACTCGTCAAAGTTGCAGGCGATTAAGAATCGTGCGTATTTGCGTATGTTATCGTAAATTACTCGTCCTTCTTCAACCGCCTTAACTATGGTTGCGAAGTTGTCGTCTGTAAGCACAAGATCTGAGGCTTCGCGTGTAACGTCTGTGCCTGTTATACCCATTGAAACTCCTATGTCTGCCGCTTTAACCGCTGGCGCGTCGTTGACGCCGTCTCCTGTCATCGCAACAATGTGTCCCTTAGCCTTCAAGGCTTTCACAATTTTCAACTTATGCTCTGGCGAAACTCTGGCGTATACAGCAACATTTTCCACGATTTTTTCGAAATCTTGTTCGCTCATGGCATCAAGTTCTGCGCCAGTAAGAACTAGGCTGTTTTCCTTCATCATGCCAATTTCTTTTGCTACTGCCACAGCAGTGAGTTTGTGGTCGCCCGTTATCATCACAGTTTTTATTCCTGCTTTTTCACATTTCTTGTTGGCTTCGATGGCTTCGTCTCGGGGTGGGTCAATCATTCCTTCTAGACCCACAAAAACTAAGTCTTCTTCTATTGTTTTCTCATTGAAATCGTTGAGTTCTGCAGGAAGTCGCTTGTATGCCATTGCTAGAACTCGCAGTGCAGAACTCGCCATCTGTTCGTTTACTTCTAAAATTTTCTTCCGTTTAGCTGGGGTTAATTTCTTTTCTTCTTCGTTTTCAAGAAGGTAGCTGCATCTTTCCAAAACTATCTCTGGTGCGCCTTTCATGAAGGCAACTTTTTCCTTTTCTGGTGTTAAATGGACGGTGGTCATGCGTTTTCTTTCCGAGGTGAATGGTTCTTCGCTTATGCGTGGATATTGTGCTGCCAGTTCTTTTTGGGCGAAACCAGCCTTAGCTGCTGCGACTATTAATGCGCCTTCTGTTGGGTCGCCTATAACTATCCATGAGCCATTGTTGTTCTGTTCAAGCTGGGCGTTGCTGCAGAGCGAACCTATTTTTAGAAGTGTTGCGAGTTCCATCTCGTTGACTGGGTTGATTGCTTTGTTGTCTTGCTGAAACTCGCCTTTTGGTTCATAACCTACTCCAGAAACGTCTACAAACTTGTTATTCACGTAAAGCTTGCGAACAGTCATTTCTCCCTTTGTTAACGTGCCTGTCTTGTCTGAGCAAATGACCGTGACGGCGCCTAAACCTTCAGCAGCAGAAAGCTTTCTGATTATGGCGTTGCGTCTTGCAAATTCTCTTGCGCCCAATGCAAGGCTTATAGTCACTATTGCGGGCAATCCTTCCGGAACTGCAGATACTGCTAAGGAAATTGAAGACATAAAAGCTTGTATAAAACCTTCTACGTTTAGTACTCCGCTACCATGCCACAGCGTTGAAGCCACTTCGAAGGCTTCTAATGCAAAAATTATTGCGCAGACAGCCACAACAACTTTGGCGATTTTCTTGGCGAAACTGTCAAGTTTCCTCTGCAAGGGGGTTTCTTCTTCCTCTTCTTCTTGAACCAGTTCAGCTATCTTTCCGAATTCGCTTTGCATGCCAGTTGCTGTAACTACCGCTTTGCCTCGACCATAAATGATGTGGGTGGCAGTGAAAACCATATTGCGTCTATCACCTATTGGCGCTTCTGGTGGCAATATTGCTTTAGCATCTTTGTTTACTGGTGTGGATTCTCCAGTCAAGACGGCTTCGTCGGCTTTAATTTCAATACTTTCTATTAATCTCGCGTCTGCTGGTACCAGGTCTCCTGACTCCAGAACTAGAATATCGCCTGGAACGACTTCTCGAGCTGGAATTATGGTTTCTCTGCCGTCGCGCAGTACATGTGCTTTAGGCGCCGCAAGTTTTTTCAAGGCTTCTAACGCTTTTTCTGCTCGATATTCCTGAACAAAACCAGCCACAGCGACCAGAACTACTATTATGGCTATAACAATTGAATCAGCATATTCCTCAAGAGGTTCCTTAGGTAACTCGCCGGGCATCAAGGGGCGTTGTAACTCGTAATAGCCAACCACTGCGGAGAATATTGCCGCGATTATAAGAAGCAGGATAAATATGTCTTTAAATTCGCTCAAAAACATTTGAAGCGCAGTTTTTCTTTTCTTTTCTTTCAGTTCATTGTATCCAAACTTTTTCAGTCTTTCCTGCGCTTCTTGAGAAGTCAAGCCATTTTGATTTGAATTCAAAATTTGCAAAGCTTCATTGATTTCTGTAGCGTGCGGTGGTTT
>JAIMAA010000055.1 GCA_023512225.1 Candidatus Bathyarchaeota archaeon | reverse complement strand
CTCTGGACTGGGCGACTGGCACCCGTGTTCTCCAGATTATGAGTCTGGCGCCCAAACCAGGCTAGGCTACCCCGGCTACTTTTTTGACTACCTCGGTACATTTTCATCTGCGCTTCCTAAAAAACATTAAGTCGTCCTTTTGGCATACGTATTCAAAGCCTGTTTCAAGTAGTGCCTTGATCTCTTCTGGTTTAGTTGCTACTTTTACGGAGAATTCGTCGCTGTATTCTCCGAATATTGTCCTTTCAACGGTTATGTAGATTTCTGTGTTTTTCAAGGTTTTGTGTCCGAGGAATTGTTTGACGTAGTAGGGGTCTTTTGTCTGGCGGTAAAGCATTGTTGCCTTCCAATGTCTGAAGGTGTGAAGGGTTATTTTCTCAAGTCTTGGGTTTTGAAGTGTGTATGCAAGTCGTTTTCTCGTTCTTTGAAATGTTTGCTTGAATGTGTTGTAGGTGGCTTCTCCGAATATTTTTTGATTGTTTTTAGGTAGGTTTTTCAGCATGGCTATGAGCTCGTTGCTAACTCTCCACATGCGTGGGTTGCTTCTTTTTTCAGGTTTGTTTAGGGTTATTATGCGTCTTTCAAAGTCTATGTCTGTCCATTCAAGCCTTACTGCTTCGCCTGCTCGCATAGCTGTTTCTTTGAGCAGTTGGAGAAAGGCTGCAAGTTTTTTGCCGGATCTGGCTATTAAGGCGTTGATTTCTTGTTCTGTTGGAATGAATGGGATTTTTTGTTCAACTGTGCATTTGGGTTTGTCCCAGTTGGAGCCATGCATTTTTAAGAATACTGTGTAGGCGTTTATGACGTTTTTTCTTCTGTTTCCTGACCACTGTTGTTTTGCGATTACTTCTCTTACGGATTCTGGTGAGTTGAGGTCTGCTCCTCTTTCTGTTAAAATTTTCAATGCTAAGGCGTTGCATCTAATTGTTTCGTCTGCGTATCCACGCTTTTTCATCCACCATGCAAATTCTACAAGTCTTTGTTTGGTTTCGTTTTCGCCTGATTTTTCTGTGGCCCCCGCTGCCTGGTTTTCTATTCGGGTTTCCACTTCGACCAAGGTTTGCACCGCCTCTGTGGCGGAGGGCGCTCCGCTTAATGCCTCATAGCTCCCTTGGCAATTAGAAGCTAAGGCGTCTGGCGAATTTAAATTCTGCCTCTGAACTTTCTGAATGTGTTGCGACGTGTCTGAGTTGTTGCAATCTTTTTGGGTGAAGCGGTAGCCGCAGTTTCTGCATAACCATCTTTGAACACTTGAACCATCTTTCAAATAACGAAGCCCATCTTTGTACAGCCTTTCTGAACCGCATTGTAGGCAGTGAAAGTCTTTCTGGGTTTCTGTCATGTCGACTATGCCTTTCCATTTTCTTTTGTTTTTCCAAGTTTTGTTATGATTTGATAGTCATCTGTGTTTTCGATGTTTCCATGTCCGCATTTTTGGCAAATGAAAAAGTGGGATGGTGGATTATCGTGACCGCAGCTAGGACAGCGCCAGCTTATGAGTTCAATTTTGGTCATTATTGTTCAACCTCTAAGGGCTTCTGCGGGTCAACATAAGGCTCGCCGTACAATACGAACTTTTGTTTGCCAAGAACAAACTCTGCGTGTTTGCGTATGCGGATCCGTTTGCCTATCCAAAGTTTTTCGTCTTCGCCGAACGCATCCAACAGCCTATTCGAAGTCGTAGTGTTCAGCGTCCAAGTTCGCAAGCCAAACTCGCGGTCATCTGGCTTTTTGATGACGATGCGGTAGCGTTCGCGACCGTACTTGCTGTGTTCAGCATCCACAAGATACGGCGGTTCAGCAATAACGAAAACGTCGCTGTCCTCAACCTCGTTGACGCTAAGGAACGGCGGGCGACCTAACCTCTTAACAGGCATTTGCGTTTTCACCTCCTTTCTCCGTGTTTTTGCCATGTCGACATGACCATGAACGCCTATGCGTGTCTGGCTTAAGGCGAAAAGGCTTAACATCCCGCAGAAGCTGCTCCTGAATCTCAGCTATTTCTTGGGCAATCTGCTCCCGTCTTGTGGCTATTCTACGAAAAACGCGCTCCTCACGCGGATTAAGCGCCTTTAAAGGACGCTGAGGATTAGGCAAATGCGAAAGGCTGCGGCCAGGCTCACGCAGGACACGCTGCACATAACCAGGCAAGTAACTGCCACTACGCAGCATGCAAACAGAAACACGCCGCAACTCAGTCTCTTCCTTCAACAACGTTGCAAGCCTTGCCCTAAGCCTCAACTCCTCAACATCACAACCACCCAAAAAAGCCGAAACAGCACGATTGACAACCTCATTAAAACCAACACCATGCTCACGACAAAACCTGCGAACCAAGGGCGCCAAACTATGCCAAACATAAACACTCGTATGCATATTACTCAACTCCTACGGCTTCTATGAGGAAATGTAGCATGTTTGAAACTGGTTGAACGGAGCTTAATCCTCGGCGTTTTCGGCGAACAAGCCTTGAAAAATGCTTATTCGCTAACGTGCTACATTCGTGTTCAGTTGCGGAAGCGGTAGTTTCATATGGGCATGGGTTTTGGCATAGGCCTATGTGGCTGTCGCCTTTGATGCAGTTTAGGAGGCCTTTGTTGTCTGTTTTTTGATATGGACAGTTTTTCATGGTTTTTCTCCTACCATAAGAGGTGTTGGGTGCGTTGTTGGAGCAGTTGGCGTGTGCGTGTGAGTTCGTCTGCTATTAGGCAGAGGATGCAGTTTTGGAATCGTGTTTCTGTTGGGTTGCAGTGGTTTTGGCAGTTTTTGCAGAATATGTGTTGGTAGAGTTGGAGTGGTGATAGGTGGGTTTTTGTTGTTTCAGGCATTGGTGTTAGCCTCCTTTTTGACTGGTTCGTAGATTATTCTGTCTTTTTCGTCTATTTTGACGATGAAGCGTTTTCCTTTTGTTATTTTGAGTTTTTCTCTGACTCTTTTTGGGATTACGACTACGAGGCTGTCTGGTTGGCTTGCTTGGTAAGCCGTTACTATTTCCATTATTGTTTCTTGCAGGGTTATTCACGCTCCATATCTATTTTATGTTATAGATATAGAAAGTATTATAAATATCTATATCTTGAAATAGATATGGTTGCACATAGATATAGAAGGCGGTTAAACAATGGTATTTAACATTTCAGAAAAACAACTTGCAGTTTTAAAGTGGATAGCCGAGAATGGTCCAACAACAGAATACGAGTTAACCAAGCATTTGAGGGAGATAGGGATAAGCAGTTTCATAGCGCATCAGGCACCCTCAGCCTTGGCACAGAAAGGGTTGTTAAAGGCTGAGCCGAAGGGAAAAGCCAGAACAGGCAAAACGATCAAACAGTATCAGCTTACTCTGAAAGGGCTTTTGACATTAGTCTTGACTATGGATCGGCGAATTAATTTGAGGAGTATTGCCGAGAGGTGGAGGCATCTTTTGCCGCTTGTGTTTGAGAAGTGGAGTTACTTGGTTTCTGCTGGTCTGGAGAGTGAAGTTGTGGCTGCGTTTAATTGGTTGGCTATATGGGGTGTCCAGCAGGCTGGAGATGTTACGGATGTTATGCTTATGGAGCAGTTGTTCAACTATATTTTTCATTTGCAGACTCCGAAGGTAAAGGTGAAGTGGATTAAGGCTATACGAGGAAACAAAGATTTGAAACAGTGGGCTGTGGCGACGATGAAGCTTTGGCTTGCTGAAAATCGTGAATGGATAAAGATTAATGAGAGAACATTAGAGCTTATAGAAATGGCTGAGGAGCCTGACTGGCAAAAAGAAACAGCCAATCTTCGCTGGCTTCCTCCCTTGAAGGAGGCACACAGAGAAGAAAAAGTGCTCAAGTATTAAGAATGTTGGCAAACGGTCTACGGCTCTTTTTTGTTGCAACAAAACACACGGCAATCATTACAACAAATGAGCACAATGGCTTTGTGGTAGTGGTTGCTGGTTATCTTTGCGTATTAGTCGCAACTATTGCCACGTGTTTAGTTGCGACTATATTGTAAGCTTTTCCAAGCAGTATCTTCGTATTTTTAGTCGATTGTTTGTATGGATTTGGGCTTTGTATTTGGTGTAGAAGTGAAAGTTTTGGATAAACTTAAAGCGTGATGGTTGTTTTATTTCATCTATTGTCGGGTGTGGTGTATATGTCGTTAAAGAGGGCTGGAATCACTGGTTTAAGTTTTGAAGGACGTGGTGAAAGGATAGCTCGTGGTTTTTACATTCCTGTTTTGAGGGAGTCAGTTGCTTATGATCGTGCTACTGGGTATTTTTCGGTTGAATCTCTTGTGCATGCAGCGAGTGGTGTGGCTGGTCTTATAGAGAATGGTGGTAGGATGCGTTTGATTCTTGGCGCGCATGATGTTCCTAAAGAGCTTTGGGAAGCTTATCAGATGGGCTTGCGTTCTGGTAAGGAGATTGTTGAGGAGATTGCGCGCCGGATTGCTGAGGGTTTGGAGAAGATTGAGGACATTTTGGTGAAGAAGCGTTTGGAAGCTCTCGCTTGGATGTTTAGCAGAGGTATCTTAGAGGTTAAGGTCGTTTTGCCTCGTCATCTTTATTTGGGTCAGACTGGCATCTTCCATTATAAGCTTCTAATTTTCAAGGATAAGGAAGGAAATGTTATTGCTGCTGAAGGAAGCGCGAATGAGACTGAGCCTGCTTATACTGTGAATGGGGAGCGTATTGTTGTTTTTTATTCTTGGCGTGAGGGTGATAAAGAGCGGGTTGCTGATTTGGTGCAGTCTTTTGAACGTATTTGGAATGCTGAGCATCCTGATTTTGAGGTTTTTAGTCTTCCTGAAGCTGTTTATAGGGCTATTGTGAAGTTTGAGCCGAAGTCTGCTCCACGGTTGGAAACGCATGAGCCTTCGCCGCATGTTGTTGCTCGTGGTTTGTTGCCTGCTTGTCGTTTTGTGAGGATTTTGCCTCGTGTGCGTTGTTTGGCGCATATGGGTTTGGGTCCTGTTAGGTTGTATCCTCATCAGGCTCGTGCGGTTAGTTTGGCTCGGGAGCGTTATCCGTTTCGTGTTTTGTTTGCTGATGAGGTTGGTTTGGGGAAGACGATTGAGGCGGGTGCGTGTATTAAGTTGTTGTGGGCGACGGGTTATGTGCGTCGGGTTTTGGTTTTGGCGCCTAAGAATGTGACTCGGCAGTGGTGGGATGAGCTTCGCGGGAAGTTTGGGTTGCCTGCGTATTTGTTTAAGCCGCCGAATAGTTTTTTGGCGCCTGATGGGAAGACTTTTCCTGTTTATGGTAATCCTTTTGATGCTGTTGATTTGGTTGTGGCTTCTTGGCATTATGTTAGGGGTAGGCGTGGTTCTGAGCCTGAGTTGTTTAAGGCTAGGCCTTTTGATTTGGTTTTGATTGATGAGGCTCATGCGGCTCGTGTGACGCGTTCAGAGTTTGCTTCGCCGAGACCTACGCGGTTATATGAGTTGGCAATGGCTTTGTCGGCGTTGACTCCGCATGTTTTTTTGTTAACGGCTACACCTTTGCAGTTGAATGAGTTGGAGATGTTGGATTTGTTGCGGATTTTAGGTTTGGGTGGTTCTTGGGTTCATGAAGATGCGTTTAGGCGGTATTATGATGCTATGAATAGGAGTCCTGCTGATAGGAGTGATGCGGATTGGGTTCATTTGTTTGGGCTTGTGTCGTGGTTTGCTAGGACGTATTTGGAGGAGAGGCATAGAGATGTTGTGGTTAACGCGTTTTTTGCTGGCGGTGAGGGTAGGGAGTTTTCTGATTTGTTGGCTTCTGGTGATGTGGATGGGTTTAGGAATTTTTTGAAGCGTCTTGATGTTGATGGTTGTGATAGGTTGGATAGGGTTTTGCGGGGTTTGATGCCTACTTCTTGGTTTATGATTCGTAATACGCGGGAGCGGTTGAAGAAGGAGGGTTATAGGTTTCCTGAGCGGAGGATTGAGAATGTTGATGTTGTTTTGGATGAGAAGCATGCGGGTTTGTTGGCGGAGTTGAATGATTATTTGGCGAATTATTATGATGAGTATTTGGGTTTTTTGAGGGGTGATGAGCGTCGTGGTTTTGGTTTGATTAGGGCTGTTTATCATCAGCGTTTTGTGAGTAGTTTTGCGTCTGCTTATCAGACTGTCCGTCGTAGGCGTGAGGCATTAGAGGCTTTGTTGGAGGGTGATGAGGAGCGGTTGTTGAAGTTGGCGTCTGACATGGTTGAGGATATTGGAGAGGATGTGGATGAGGAGGAGCTTTTGGAGGCTATGAGGGTTGCTGTTGAGCGTGCTCGTGGTTTGGTTGAGAGGGAGTTGGGTAAGTTGCGTGAGTTAGAGGCGAGTTTGGTTCCTTATAGTAGGGCTGTGACGGCTGCTGATGATCCGAAGTTGCGTGAGATTCGGCGTGTTGTTCAGGATTTGCGGAGTGAAGGGCGGAAGGTGCTTGTGTTTTCGAAGTTTACGGATACAGTTGATGTGGTTAGGGATTTCTTGAGTCAGTGGTTGGGTGCGGATAGGGTTGGGACTTATACTGGTCGTGGTGGGGAGCTTTGGGATTCTCAAGCGAAGGCTTGGAGGGTTGTTGAGAAGGAGGATGTTAGGCGGGCTTTGGAGAGGCAGGTTGATGTTTTGGTTTGTAGTGAGGCTGCGAGTGAGGGTTTGAACTTGCAGGCTGCGAGTGCGGTTGTGAATGTGGATATGCCTTGGAATCCTGCCCGGGTTGAGCAGCGGATTGGTCGTGTGGATCGTATTGGGCAGTTGGCTGATGTTGTTAAGGTTGTGAATGTTTGGTATCCTGATACGTATGAGGCTAGGATGTATCAGGTTTTGTTTGCGCGTCAGCATATTTGGTGGATTATTGTGGGTCCTGCTAGTGGGATTATTGCTCAGCGTTTGGTTGAGGCTTTTGATGAGGGGTTGAGTGGGCAGGCTTTGCAGAGGCGTGTTGCTGAGGCGGTTGAGCAGGTTGAGAAGTCGAAGGATGAGGCGATTAGGTTGACGAGGATTTTTCCGGAGGATATTCCTTTGGAGCCTACGTTTGTTGAGGTTGAGGTGCCGAAGGTTTTGGAGCGGTTTGTTGATGTTGGTTGTAGGGCTTTGGGTTTGCGGTTGGTTAGGCGTGGTGATTTGTTGTTTGTTGAGCCTTTGGAGCGGTTGCCTGAGGGTGTTAGGGTTTTTGTGAGGGATGGTTTGTCTTTGGTGCCTGGTCGTCCTGATGCTTTGGTGCCTGGGCATCCGTTTGTGCAGTGGTTGGCTGCTGAGTTGGAGTTGTTTGCTGATTCGCCGAGTAAGGTGCCGTTTAGTGTTTATGGTGTGGGCGGGGAGGATGGTTTGTTGGATGTTTATGTGATGGAGCCTGATGGTAAGCCTGAGCGTGTTGGTGAGGCTGGGCGGGTTGTGGAGTTGTTTGGGCGTTTGGTGGGTTTGGCTGAGGTGGGTGGTGGTTAGTTTTGGTTTGTGATTGTGTTGAGCGGTTTAGGAGTATGGCTGAGGAGCGGCGTTCTAGGGCGAGTAGGAGTTTGGAGATTGATTTGCCGAGGAGGCTTGAGGCTTTTGCTGAGGCTATGCGTTTGGGTGCGGTTCAGCTTGTTGCGAGGCAGTTGTTGCGGGCTGGGGTTTTTAGGGTTAGTTTGGATTTGAATGGCTCGCGTGATGTGAGTATTGAGTCGGCGGTTGAGGCTGTTAGGCGGGTTGTTGCTTCCAGCACGCGTGCGGGTGCGTCGAGGCTGCAGAAGTTTTTGCGGGAGCATTGGGCTGATGTGGTTGGGCAAGCAGCGTATGTTAATCCTGAGGATGTTTTGCCTAAGCGTCTGCGGAATCGTGAGCGTTTGAGTGAGACGTTTGGCGGTTATATAGAGCGTAGTTTGGATGCTGCTGAGCGTATGTTGGATCAGTTGGAGGTTTTGGAGAGGCGTTTGCCTGTTTGGAAGAGTTTTGTGCGTGGGGCTGACGTGCCACGAGTTGAGCCCGTAATGGATTTTCACGATTCTGAAGTGTAATGGTCGAGGCGTTCTCCTTTTTTGGGTGCGAATTCTATTGATTTTCCTAATGCGGCTAAGAGTGCTTTGGCGATTGCTGCGTCTTTTTGGAAGTTTTGGTTTGTGGTGTTGTCTGCGTAGCGTGCGTAGGCTTGTAGGACTGTTGGGAATGGTGAGTCTGCGGTGTAGAGGTTTTTGTCTTGCATTAGGCGTTTGACTTGGATTAGTCCGCCTCTTTCGTATTGGAGTATGGCTGCGTGGACGTGGTCTATTGTGGTTTTTAGGGTTTTTGGGTCGTGTGGGTCTATTATGCCGAGGGCTTGGCGGTCTCTGGCGGAGAGTATGCGTATGTTTTTGCCTTTCTTTTCGATGAGTCCGTAGGTGCCTTTTACGTCTAGTGTGTCGAGGGTGACGAGTCCGCCGAAGACTGTTGCGAGGCGGGCTTCTTCGTATTCTGTTTCTGTGGTTGGGAATGTTGCGAGCAGGTTGATGTAGGCGGCTGTTTCTTTGTCGGCGTTTTGGATGCCTGCTTCTTGGAGGAATTTTTCGTTGAGGACGTCTGTGACGAGGTCTAGGGCTTGCTGTGGGTCTATTTCTCGTCCTGTGGCGGTTTTGACTGGGTAGTAGTCTGCGAATTTGCCGAGTACCGGGGCGTAGACGCTTACTTTGAGGTCTGGTCCGTTTATGCCGAGTTTGCTGAATTCTTCGATTTTTTGTTTGGCTATTTGGCGGAGTTCATCGGCTATATGTTCCCAGATGCCGGGGTGGTTGGCTACTCGTTTGCGGCATGTGAGTAGGACTGTGACTTTTAGGACGCCTTTTCCTCGTTTTGCGTATTTGTCTGGTGGTTCGGTGTGGACTGGCCAGCTGCTGATGAAGGTGAAGTCGGCGTTCATTAGGGCTGTGGCGAGGCTGCTCCATGCTTCGGCTGTGCGATGGGTAAACATGACTGTTAATGTGCCGTTGTCTTGGAGGATGCGGTTCATTTCGCGGAAGCAGGCTTCCATCTTGGTTTTGTAGTCTTCTTGCGCGAGTTTTTTGGCGCTTTTACCCATGCCTTTAAAGCGGGCGGGGTTGGCGACGGCTTCTTCTTCCTTTTCAGTTAGGTTTTGTTTAAAGGCGTCTGGGAATACGTCGCCCAGTAGGCGTTTGAGCCATACGTAGAAGAAGTCGCTGACTTCAGCGTACATGACGTTTTCCGCGTAGGGCGGGTCAACAACGATGCATGGGACGCTTTTGTCTTTAAGCGGAATTTTTGTGGCTGTTCCACAGTAGACTACTGGTTTAGGTGGATTTTCTGGCAGAAGCTCAACAATCTCTCTTAAAGCATCAAGAACTTTGGATAAAGCCCAAGGCCATAGCATTTGAGAGTGATCCCATTCTGCGTAGCTCCACTTAAACGGAAAAGCCTGCAAACCCATCATGTGAGCTATTAATGACCTGCCAGAATGCCACAAAGAAAGCAAACAATTGTAATCCACGCATGTGTCGAAAACCATAGCCCCGTAGGTTACAATAGCCTCTGCAAATTCCCATTCCTCGCTACCTCGTTCTTTGCAAGCAAATAGCCTCTCCTTAGCCTCAAGAAACTTCTCTAAATACGTTAGGTGCGTGAGCAGTTGGCGAGGATTAAACAAATCACACCAACGAGGCATACCATATTGTATTGGTCTGGTGTCATTAGCTGTTTCTGGAAAATTCTCAATTGGCACGAGATTCTGAGCCTTCCATTTCGGCAGTTTCTCGGTGAGAATTTTTTCAGCTTTTTCTATTGCTTCGTTTTCTTGTTTTGTTGGCGCCCTGAAATCCCACTTCTGCTTGTTCTTCCCCAATCCTCTACTCTTTACACATACACAATAAAGCTGATGACCCATCCGCCCATTCTGCGCTTCACGCTTCACATCTTCACCAGATATAACCGTGTGACATCGTGGGCATTCCACACGCCCACCCTTAACAGTGCCCCTATCAGGGTCCAAACCATGCGACACAGGACCACCAACAATCTCAAAATCGCACCTGTCGCCTTTATCTGGCACAATAAGCCTCACAGCAACGTTATCCTCATCCCTGCCAGACCGAACAACCCACCAGTTCGGCGACAAAGGAACAACCAAACCACAACTGGAACACTTTATCGTCCGAGCCCACAAATACGCATAAACCTTCTCACCCGGCGGCTTCGGAAAGAACGCTTCAAGCTCCGCCTTAGCCGCTTCATGCACTTCCTTGCAGAATTTTTCAACGGCTGGAATCAGTTTCTTGCCAAACCGTGCAGGATACTCAAGCGTCCCTTTAAGAACCATAAACGCCACAGGATTTAACTCGCCAGCAACGACAGGCAAACCCAAACGCATAGCCTCAAAAGGAATGCTGCCCCCTCCAGCCATAGGGTCAACAACCAAAGGACGCTCAACACCCCAAAACTCCCTAAGCAAATCATGAAACTTGCTTAACTCTCGCTCAGAAGGCACATGCTCATAAGCCCTCTTCCAAAAGAAAGGATTCTCCTGAAGCTTAACCCCAGCAGCCTTAGCCTGAGCAAGCCTATCCTGAGCCTTCTGAAGGTCAACATCAGCAGGAATCCCCAATAACCCAAGAAAATCCTCCCTCCTAACACCAGCAGGTAAAAGACTACCCAAAACAGCAGCTCGGCTCGCAGCTAAGGGGCGCCTTGCAAACCAAACATGCAAAAAATACAGAGGAGGCAACGCACTACTCGCACTACGCTCTCTAACGCTTTCCGCACTGACTTCTGTTATTGGAAACCATTTGCTAATTAGCGGCTCCCGTCCTTCACCATCAACCATACCGCAATTCTTACTCTTTACTAAGGCTACTATATAAAGGTTTGTATAATCATTCATTATCAATCATGTTGTGATTACTACACCTTAACGCACAACACTTTTAAAATAGTAACTCTTATATTTGTGTGATATGAGCATGCTAAAACATGAACTAGTCCCAATCTGGGACACACAAGCCTGTAAACCAAAACAAGACATTTTAGAAGGCAAATACCTCCAAGCTGAATTGGCCCTTGACCTTTACACAATAGCTGAGGGTACAGCAAAACCACCATACCACAACCCAGAATCCTTCTTCCAAGCAACCCATCAAACAACCACTCTGAAACAAATCCTACAAGACGTCCTCAGCCATCTAGCAGGGACAAGGGTCGTAAACCCGGTACTCCTCTTCGATGCAGGTTTTGGTGGTGGTAAAACCCACACCATGGCAGCCATATAT
>JAIMAA010000054.1 GCA_023512225.1 Candidatus Bathyarchaeota archaeon | reverse complement strand
AGTTAGACATCTTAAAAAGATGGTAGTTAAAAAAACCGAAAGACTAGAGAAATTCAAGGAGAAGATCACTAAGGAAAAAAACTTTTTGGGAGACAGCGACAGGGACAATTTTTTTAGCGTTCTTTTTCTGCTCGTGGCAATTCTCTCGATTCTGGTTCTTTTTTTTGCTCTCGAGCAGGACAAGGGAGAGAGCCCAGCGATGCCACCGATAACCGGCGATGTGGTGAGCAATATCAGCCTGACAAGAAAAGTGTATACAGCCAATAAGCCGCTAGAGGGAAGCTTCAATCTAAGATTTTATTGGGGCGATTTAATTCCTGCTGATTCTAATGTTACTTTTGAAATATCCTCTGTAAAATGCAGGAATTTTTATGTCTGCTCTGATGGTTCGCTTGTGCCCTGGGAAAAGTATGATCCCCCGGCTGGAATTTGCAAGAATGTGACCACATGGGTCAGAGGGCCATGGGAAGAATGCGGAGAGGACAA
This sequence comes from Candidatus Bathyarchaeota archaeon, assembly GCA_023512225.1. Lineage (GTDB taxonomy): Archaea > Thermoproteota > Bathyarchaeia > Bathyarchaeales > Bathycorpusculaceae > DSLH01. The sequence continues at coordinate 10,843 of JAIMAA010000054.1, read as the reverse complement.
ATACTATCGCTATCCGAACCAGCTTAGCCCTATTAACTGCACTGGTTCTGGGATGAAAAAAAAGTGCTGTGACACAGGCACAGGACTCGGAAGATTTTACGATAACCTGGATTGCGGAGCTGGCAAGGAATGCTGGGATAGTTGCAAAATCGCCATCAGGAGAAAATTAGTTGATTTCATTGCCATATCAACAACTCCCTCGAAAGGGAATTTTACTAATGGCACTTTTAACAATGTGAACGGTTCAGAGCCAATTGGCCAGGGATATGGTTTTGGTGCTTGCCCTGTTCAATTGCCTCCCCCCCAACCTCCAGACTATATTCCTTACATTATTTATCCTGTTACAGGGCAAGCAGTTTCAGGCTCTCCTGCTCTTCCTGACTTAGTCGTTACAGGGATATCTGTCAAGGAGTTTGGTATCGAGCCTCCGGCGGGCACTGGTCTTCAGAGTTCTCCAGCAACAAAGAAAGTGTATGCCAAGATAAAGAATCAGGGTAGTGCGGCTGCTGGAGCTTTTGTCGTGCTTTCGTGCTGGTATCGGGGTATGGTGATAAGGCCCGATTGCAACAATTTTGGAGAAATCCCTAACTTGCCCCAGAATTGTAAAGCTTGGGCGATACAATCCTTGTCTCCAGGGCAAGAGACAGAGGTTATGATAAATGACCTTAGTGCGATGTATGATCACTCGCTTTTTGTCAATGTAGACTATTGTACAAATTCTATAGTGACTGTTGCAGAGAGCGATGAAACTAACAATGAAAAGAATATTTATCTTGGCTGCAATGACCCGGATTTGGAAAATATCTATGTCAGAGGAGATTGTGTGGACATAAGAGGGATGCATACAGACTATTGCGGAGGTGCAGGAAGCATCCCGAGTGCTCCGACAGAGAAAGTCGCAGCTGTTCCTTCCAAAACACTTTATGAATACATCTGCGAGCCAGAGGGCATTGGAATAGCTTGCAATGCAAAGCAGATTTATTGCGAGAACGGATGCTCTGAAGGCAGATGTCTAATTCCGTCGGGATGTGTTGATTCTGACAATGGCATGAATTATTTTGTTAAGGGCATGTGCAGTGACTTCTCGGGAGCATACTGGGATGAATGCGTTGTGACGCCAACAGAAACCTATCTTGCCGAATATTATTGCACTAACGGTACTATGGCTCAATGTGCGGTAACACAATATGCCTGCGTTTGCGAAGAAGGTAGGTGCCTCGAAGTATTGCCTGACTTGACAGTAATAGACATCCAGAGGAAATGGTTCGACTCTATTGAGGGCACAAAAATCGTGATGAAAAATCTCGGTGGCCAGGTTAATTACCGTTCATTTTTTGTAAAAGCAACTTACAAAAACCTGGGTTGGGAACAGGAGTACCAGATCAATCAGCCCATCGGCCCAAATGCTGTTTTTACTCTTGATGTGCGCGACAAGAACATCTCCGGACAGTTCGTGGATGCTGTAGTTTATGTAGACTCGAGAAACAACGTGGTCGAGGTGAATGAGAACAACAACGAGCTGAGCAAATGGCTGTTGCCTTATTCTTGCGAATACTGGGATAACAATTATGTTGCTTATCTCAGCAACCTTGGCCTAAGGTCGCCGGATTATGAAGGTAATTATATTTTGAACGCTTCGGTTGTTCATGGCAATGTCGTGATGAGTTATTACACAACGACCTTTGAGGTGAGGGCTGAAGAGCCCACGCATAAGGTGTGCCAGAACGGCCAATGCGTGATTGTTGCTGGCGAGGGAGAAGATCAGTGCGACGAGAGTGCTGATTGTAGAGGGGTATGCAATGAATATTGGCAATACACTCCTTGGAGTAGCTGCGTAGATGGCAAGAAACAAAGAGAGTGTTACGATGCCAGGCATTGCAACACTACATTCAACAAGCCAACGGCTTGTGTCAAAGTCGGCAACAAGTATTTTGAGATGCAGAGCTGTTGTGTGCAGGAGTGGTCATGCGATGACTGGAGTGTATGTTATGAATACCGGGGCGAGACGATACAGAGCATGACTTGCGAGGATATACACAAATGCGACCCACAGAATTACACTTCGGTGCTTGTGAGGAACTGTTGCATCGAGGAATGGGACTGCAAATGGGGGCCTTGCGTTGGGGGCAGGCAGGAAAAAGTATGCGTTGACCTGAACAATTGCGGAAGCGAATTCACCAAGCCAGCGCCGGAAACAAGGAGCTGTCAAGGAGTAGCTTGGTGGGTGTGGGTGATAATTGGAGTGGTAATCGTAGGAATCATATTAACAATCCTCTTGAGCACAGGAGCTTTCAAGAAAAAACCAGTTGTAAAAGCTGAGGAAACAAAGGAAGAAGTGCCGAAAGAAGTGAAAGAGTACATAAAGCAAGCACACGAACAAGGCATGTCGAAAGAAGAAATCAAGACTCAGCTTGCGCAAAGCGGTTGGTCAGAGGACGTGATTTCTAAAGCCTTGAAATAAAGAGAGAGTAAGTTAGCAAACAGTCATGAATGTCTTGTAAGGTAGTGTAAAAAAAACTCTTTTATAACATTAAATTTATATATTCTCTTTTTCTTAAGTTTATTGTCCGGATTTTATTTCTGGGCGTAGTGTAAAGGGATAGTGTAAAAGAGGAAATGGCTTATAAAAGATACATCAAGATAGGCAATAAACTATATGGCCCATATGAATATCATAGTTATAGGGGTAAAGATGGTAGTGTAAAAAGCCGTTACTTAAGGAAGATAGAAAAAGTAGAGGAAGAGAATGTTAATCTGAAAAGAAGATTAAATTTTCATAAGGTAGGGGTTTTAGCGCTTATGATTCTTGTTGTGCTTATGTTCATTTTTTACATCACGAGTTTCCATATTACTGGAAAGATAATCTTGGATCTTGATTCGACTTACACGATAAATGAGGCCTTGAGGGGATATCTTAATATGGAATTCAGCAGAGGCGAGTTTTACCCTGCCGATTCTAAGGTAATTATACATTTTGATAATTATACTCAAGAATTGACTTTAGATGAGATTGTAGAGGTTTCTGGTGCTGGTCTTGAGCAACGCGAAGAGACTTTTTACACTATCACAGGAAAACTGGATGGCCAGGGCAGTGGCCCTGGCTATGGTTTCCTTGGCTCTAAGGATATCCCTGTAGATATTTATTTTGAACTTGTGGTTCTGAAACAATTGGCTGAGAAGAACCTTACAGAAGAGCCTGTGGAAAACATAACAGAAGAAGAGGGGATGGATGAGATTGAAGAGCCATTGCCAGAAACTCCTCCTGAGATACCGCTTGAAGAACAGCCTTCTGAGGCGTCGCCAGAACAACCCGCAGAAGAACAGCCGCCCGAAGAAAAGCCACAGTGCGACGTTGTCTTGACTGGCGCGGTTGTAGAAGAAGTTCGGAGAGTTTTTGGAAAGTGCGATATCAAAAATCCTTTTATTTATAATTTAGAATCAGACGAGTTGGCTGAGTTAGTGCCCGGTAGTGTCAGGACCGAAAATGAAACCCTGCCTGACTCTGCTGTTAATGTAGTGAACGAAGGAAGGAAGGCTAGGGTTACTACAGATCATGCCCTCAAGGAATATGGCTATGGGCCAGATTATATCGGAGAAGAGGAGTACATCCGTATTAACTTAGAGCAGTTTAATTTTACTGTCAATAAGGAAGGAGAATATACATTGAGTGTAGAATTTGTCTATCAAAACATAACTTTGGCTTCTGTTTCAGCAGAAGTGGTGTTTGAAAATGTGACAGAAAGTATCACGAATGTCACAAATACAACAAACCTGACTCATGCACCTCTCTTGCTCAAGGAGATTCCCGACATCGTGATTTTAAAGAATACAAACTATTCTTTTGACCTTTCAGAGTACTTTACTGATCCTGATAATGGCTCGCTCGAGTTTAGCGCTGACGAGATGGTAGATATTTCTACAATCTTGGAGGAATCCATCGCAACGATTGTGCCAGAAAAAGATTTTGTCGGGACACGCCACACAAGATTTTACGCAAGCGATGGCGAGAATGAAACAGAAAGCAATCTTGTTAAGATAGAAGTGAGAGAGCCAGGGAATTTTTCTATAGCAGTTGTTGACAAAGAAGGCGCAGTTTTGGACAGTATGCTCTTGAACACTACAAAGGTAAAAGTAGATATCAGCAAGGTAATTGTTGAGGGCAACGAAGAGTTTAGGCTTAATGCGAATGTTTTGGAAACTGAAAACGAGGAAAGTGAAATAGAAGAAAACATTACTCAAGAACCAATCTCAGAAGAAAACAGTTCTATAGAGACTGAAACAGCTCCTGGCGAAAATTTTTCGATAACGGGCTTGGCAGTAAAAAACAAGTTGGGAAAGATTAAAGGCAAGGTAAATGGAACAATGAACGAAGAAATTGAACCTTTGTACACTTCAACTATAAATTTCATTTCTTGGAAAGATAGTGTGACTATACAGATAGATAAGCCAACACAAAAACATATTAGTGAGGGAATTGCCACTGAAATCTTTGCTATAGAACCTAGCAACGAGATAAAAATTGAAAGCGCTACAATAACACTGGCGAAATTGAATGATACTAATATAGAGAAGATAGTAAAATGCAACGATTGGAACATTGACGAATTTGATTGTAATGGCCAATGGCAAGAAACCGGCCTGAATTTTGAGCAGGACAATGAAACTTTAACCTTTAATGTTAGCGAATTTAGCGCTTATGCTGGCGCTAGTACAACAAATGAAACAATCAAAATTACCTTATTGTCCCACACAGAGCAATGTCTTGTTAATTGCGAGTCAATACTCAATATTTATGTTCCAGAAAATTTTGTCAAAGAAAAAACTGAAAAAATTAAGTTAGATAAAACCAAGGCTTCGAAACTTGTTGAAGAAAAAGAACTGGAATTAGAAGAAAAAGATGTGAAAAAGAAGAATAAAGAAAAAAGATTGAAAGTAAACCAAGAACATTGGCTTGACACTAACTTGATTGACTTGTGGTTTTTGGAAACTGAAGAAAGCCGCTTAGAGAATTTTGTTTTGGAAAAAGCCGTGAATGTTACAAAAGAAAAATTAGTTTATGATTATGAACCTTGTGGTGAATCGCCAACAACTCAGGGAGCAAAGAAATTATGCGTGAAAGGAAGCCATATTGAAAAGTACAATGTTACTGAATGGAGGCCTTTAGTTGGGGCTGGCCTGGATGCTGGAAACAATCTTGTGAGAATTTCTGGAATAAAGAAAGCAAAGCTTGGCGAGAATAACATTGACTGGAAAATAAGCTTGAATGTTTCGGAAATTGCGCCTGGAGCGATGTATATTGAGCCAGAACTTGCATGGTGGAACTCGAGTTGGGGCAGAAGAGTGCCTATATCTGTGTGGGGCCCTAATGGCGGCTCGCCAGAAAATTACTCGATTCCAATGAACATAAGCTATGATAGCGACATGCGAAACGATTTTGATGATTTAAGGTTCGTGGATGATGATAATGTAACTGAATTAGATTACTGGATTCAAGAAAAGAGCAATGGTGAATGGGCGATTGTTTGGGTTGAAATCAAAGATGCAATAAGCGACAGCGAGAACCAGACAATTTACATGTATTATGGAAATTCCATAGCAACGAGCAAGAGCAATATAAGCACGACTTTCTTGTTTGGAGATGATTTCAATGACGGCAGTATCGCGCCGGAATGGATGAATAATACCGGGCCGATTTACGAGGCAAACGGAGTTATCTTTATGAATGCTAGCTCTTACACCGATGTTGCTAAACTCTATATTAACACGACTGGTGGCATTATATATGATTTTGCTGTCATGGCTAAAGTTAGGCCTGATTATCTTGACTCAGGGGATTATAGGTTGGGAATCGCCATGAAACATGAATGGGATGGAATGGGCGACGGTTATAATCTTTTGATTAAGGATGATAACACGAGCGCGGTTGTTTTCTTGGATGATTGGAATGCTTGGGGCAACGAGGCTTATCCTGGCTTTAGTTATAGCGAGGGCAATTGGTACTGGTTTGAGATGGCGACTATAATGGGGTTGTGGTGGGATAATCTTTTAGGAAGGAGCTGGCAAGTTGGCTCAGAAAGGCCTGACTGGCAAGTAACCCAGCAATGGTCCACAAGAAGCGGGGCAACAGCCGGATTAAACTTGGGCTATCTTTCTTATGGCAGTTTTGATGATTTTGTTTTGAGAAAATACACTAGTAATGAGCCTTTTGCTTATGCTATTAACACAACCCAAGAAACAGCAAATCTTGTTGTAAATGCCAGCTCGCCGGCATGTATTGCAGGCGAAGCTTATTACAGCACTATACAAGCGGCAATAAATGCGGCAAGCAACGGCTCTGTCATAACAGTATGCCCTGGAACTTACACTGAAAATGTTAAGGTGAATAAGACAGTAACAATAGATGGCTATTCTGCAACAATTTCAGATACTATTGTCAAGGCAATCACAACAGGCAATGACGCTTTCGAGGTCACGAAGAACTCGAGTGTAATAAAAGACTTGACTGTGAAGGACAGCCGTTATGGTATCTACCTTAACGGCAATGTCTATTACACAACAATTTCGAACGTGAATTTCTCAGGAAATGCGAGGGCGATTTATCTCTACAACAATTGCAGGAACAACACTATAAATAATGTTAATATTACTACGACGGCCAGCAATGCTTATGGTGTCTATATTGACTCAAACTCGCATTTCAATTCTTTGGCTAATGCGAATATACTTTTAACAGGCTCTAGCTCTCATGCGATTGCCTTGACTTCAAGCTCGAATAATACAATAAATGGAAACAATGCTACAACTTACAGTACTAGTTCTTGCGGGGTTTCTCTTCACTATAGCTCAAATAACAATATTGTGAATAATTCTATCAAGACAAATGGAAGCAACAGCCACGGAATTTATCTTTACAATGGTTGTTCGAGAAATGTTATAAACCTCAACACTGTAAATGTCACAGGTTCTGGCTCAAATGGAATATCCGGCTATTATGGGGCTTCGGACAGGAACAACATAACCAACAATATCGTACAAAAAGCGGAAAAAGGGATTTATCTTTCAGGTTTTCGCAATACTCTAATTAAAAACAACAGTGTGCTAAATGCCAATACTGGAAGTAATAGCTATGGAATTTATCTTTCTCAGTGCGAGAACAACACTCTTCAAGACAATCAAGTCAATAACTCGAGATATGGCATTTACATTGTTGGCGGCAATAAATGGAATTTCAACCATAGCATCGACACGAGCAATCTTGTCAATGGCTATCCTATTTATTATTTCAACAACTATGCTTCTAATATTGACTGCTCAATCTTGAATCAGAATGCCTTGAGCAATACGAATGTCACTGCTGGTGACATAGGCAAGATTACTGTTGCTAATTCGCAAAATATTATTGTGGAGAACTGCAACATCAGCAATGAAAACCAGCTTGGCAATGCTGTTGCTGTTTTGTATTCCAACAATGTAACTGTAAGGAATTCTAATGCCAGCAACAATCAATGGGCTGTTTATCTTGAATCGAGCAACAACAGCAATATTTCTAACATTGTAAGCTCGGGCTACAAGGGCATCCAAATTTTCTCTTACAGCATGAACAACACAGTTGAAAACTCGAGAATTAATACTAGTGCTTCTGACGGCTATGGAGTTTATGTTTACTCTTACAGCAACGGCACAACTATAAAGAACAATGAAATAAGGGCAAGCTCCACTAGTGGAATATACTTAAATCGATACAGCATGAATAACAATCTCATTCAAAACAATATTACTCTCCCCCATGGAAATGCCTATGCTATAGATATTGTAGATAGTTCGCATAACGGCAATTTAAGTGGTAATATTATAAACACGAGCTGCTTTGGAATTAGACTTAATAAAGTAAATAATTATACTATGAACTTTAATACAATAAACATTGGAAGCTGCGGGGTTAATAATTATGGCTTCTACATTGTTGGAAACAATGATAATATCATCAATAATTCGGTTGTCATCTCAACAATAAGTGGTTATACCAGAGGAGTTTATTTTGGAAATGGAGTATCAAGAAATCTGATTAACAATAATACAATTTATATAGTCCGGGAGGGTAGTTATGGAATCGAGATAACTGGAGGTACTAATGATAAGAATAATCTCACGAATAATAACCTTTCTGTTCTTGGCATGGACTCCAGAGGGATTTATTTTGGCAGCACTACGACTAATTCTACGGTATCTGGCAATATAATCAACACAAACAGAAGCAATGCAAATTCGTGGGCGTTTTATTCTGATTCTGTGAACAATGTAAGAAACACTTTTGTTGGCAATATCTTCAAAGGAGATGATTTAAGCACGGATGTTAATGTATCATTTACTCACAGCGGCTCTGTTGCTTTGAAAGTTATTCCTAATGCCAGCAGACCGGCCAATCCTGGCAGTTATCAAAATATTAATAAGTACATTAATGCAACAAACCTGAGCGCTAATGCCTGGCTTTACTTGAATATAAGTTATAATGATTCTGATGTTGTGGTTGTTGATGAAAATACTTTGTTCATGGCGAGGCACAATGGCACTTGGGAAATCAACACGAGCAAGTTTGCGAGTAGCTTTGGAGTTAATACAACTGTGAATTATGTTTACGCAAACATAACTAACTTTAGCGTTTTCGCGCCGCTTGGGAATCTTAAAACTGGTTGCATAGGCGAACATTATATTTTCAGGTGTGGCGATAAAATTAATGAAAGCTGCACGATGAATGCTAATTTAAATGCTGATGGAACCTGTCTTATTATTGACAGCGATAATGTCGTTATTGATTGTAATAGTTATACAATTAATTATTCTGCTGCAGAATCTGGTTATGGTATTGTTGCTGATGGCTTTGACAATATCACAATAAAGAACTGCAAGATACAACAGAGTAACTCGAGCATCCAAGGGTTCAATATCTTTTTGAACAACTCTGACAATAGCATTATAGAAAACAATAACTTGACGAGAGGCAAAGGCGGCATTCTTGCAATGAACTCGTTCAATGCTACAATAAGAAACAACTATGGCTCCTACTTCGAATATGGCGAATCAACGCAATGGGATGTTTGCATGCCTTTCAATAATACCGAGCCTTACAAATACTATGAATCGGCGATATGGCTCGTTGACAGCAATAATGCAACTATATTCAACAACACTATTCAGGGCAATATGAGCGAGGCAGGCATGACAAACCACAATGGAACAGAAGCTGGCATAACTTTATGCAGGAGCAATTACAGTAACATAAGCATAAACACAATCAAAGCAACTGACACTTATGGAATCTTCTTGCAGAACAACAGCAATCACGCCAAAATTCTTTACAATTTTGTCAATGGCTCTAGTGCTTCTGGCTTTACAAACACTAACGATGGGATTATCCTTGCAGCAAGCCACAACAATAATGTTTCTTTCAATGAACTTTATTCTTGCAATGAGTGGGGGATTTTCTTGGCAAATGCCAACAACAACACGATTCACAACAATACTGCCAGTTACAATGGAGTAGGAATAAGGATAGGCGGCACTTCTTCTTACAATGAAGTTTATGACAATATCGTTGAAAACAATGACGAGTCTGGGATTTTAATAAATGGAAACTATAATATTGTAAGAAACAATATTTTAAATTATAATTTTAAGGGATTGTCTTTTATGGACAATCAAGAAGGATATTGCCACGACAATATTGTGCATGGCACTGCAATCAATAATAGCGATTATGGCGTCTATGTTGACTTGAATTATGCGACTGGCTGTACAAACAATCTCGTGTTCGATTCGAGCATAACCAACACCATTAATAAAGATGTTGAGGTAGTAGCTCTTGAAGGAAGTCAAAATTTCAACTTGACTTTCTTGAATGTTTCTTTCGACAAGAGCAGCGTTTACATAAGCAACGATGTAGAAAGCGGCGAACTTTACGTGAAATGGTATCTTGATGCTTTTGTCAAGTGGAGCAACGGCACTGCTGTTAACAATGCAACTGTTTCGGCCTGGGATAGGTATGGTGTTTTGACTTTTACTAAACTGACCGGGCAAGGATTGCCTAACTATAAAGCAAGGGGATGGACGGATATGAGTGGAAATATTTTACTTTATCACATGGATGAAGCTTCTGGAACAATTGTAGATTACAGTGGTGAAGGCAATAATGGAACGAACAATGGTGCGACTTATGGCGCAAGTGGGAAGTTCAACACTGCTTTGGGTTTTGATGGGGATGATTATGTTGAAGTTTCTTACAGTTCAGTTTTCAATGTTTCTAACATAACTGTCGAGGCATGGGTTAAACCTGCTATTGTTGATAATAATTTCCATGGAATAATCGTCTCCGGAGGGCAATGGGGGGGGTACAGCCAAGGTTGGCGGTGGTTACAGCACGATAGCAATGGCCATCTAATTGTACAAATGAATTTTGGGGACCCCACGCCGCAAGGAATTACAATATACAATGTGTTCACTCCAGGAAATTGGCATCATATAGCTATGACCTATGATCATAGTTACTTGAGAGTTTATGTTAATGGGATCGAAAGAGGAAATTTATCTGAGAATAGAAACATTAACACCGCTACAGAAAGTATATGGATTGGAAATGCTCAATGGTTTTTCAACGGCACAATCGATGAAGTTGCAATATACAACCGGGCTCTGAGTGCGACTGAAATTGCACAACATTACAATGCTTCTGGTTATATTGAAAGGCAAAACGTTACAGAATATTTCGAGAATGCAACGGGCAAGAAGTTTTATTATACTAATTATAGCATGAAAGCTGTGAAAAATCCTCAGAGCCCCATCGAGAAGG
>JAIMAA010000053.1 GCA_023512225.1 Candidatus Bathyarchaeota archaeon | reverse complement strand
GATTAAAATAGGCACGAAATATAAAAACTACAGGTATTCTCATGCAAAAAAACTGGACAAACAAAAACGTAGATTTAGATTTACTAACCAACCAACTAGGCGAGTTTTTTAAAGAAAAAGATTTTAATGCGGTAAAAGGCAGAAGTGAAAAAGGCTATCAAATATTTGCAGACGACTCCGGATACTACAAGGTAGATGGATATGTTTCTGTAAGCATAGAGGGAAAACCCGACGATTTCACAATAACATTTGAATTATGCAAAGAAGAGAAAAAGCATAAGAATCTACTACCACGCTCAATCATGCTCACCACAATGTTCGGCGGCGGGTATTTTCTAAGAAAACAATTAAAATCCGACGAAGAATGGCTCAAGCTTAAGCAAGATTTTTGGAGCTACGTGGAAATGATAGTCTTAAACTTAACAAACACTGCAACCCAAGAAACAATCAACAAATAAGTGTAAGCCAAAACGTTTGCAAATTTTCACCCCATTAGGATTCATCCAATTTCATAGATGTCCAACGGCATTACTGTACTTCATCTTCAAAATCGCAACTTAAAAATGAATCCTGCACAATCAAAATCTGCATTAAAATATAAAAAGGAAGGGAATATCGTGTTTTCTGTGTTTAGTATACTTTTCCAAAGTTTACCAAGACTATTATTATGTCGCCCATTGTGACTCGTCCATCAAGATCTATATCAGCAAACTGGTTCCATCTTGGGTGCCCTGAATAAGCGCCAAAGGCATCCACAACTATCATCAGATCATCCATGTTAATTCTTCGGTCAAAGTTTACATCTGCAATGTGAACTGGCAGAATTTCATAGTACCCATGTTGAGTGCTGTGAGTAATTCGTTCTCCTTCATCACTCATTACTAGAGTGTCATCAAGTTTCAAATCGCAAGAGGACTTTGGCTTGTCTAGTCCTCTAGGCTGATACTTCGCTCGGAATGTTATAGTAGCTATTGTTCCTGTACCGCTAGGCCACTCCATCCGTTCACCCGCTTCTGGAGGTAGCAGAACAACACCTACAATTATGTTGTCTCCATAGAAAGGATCGTCATATTCCACGTAGTAAAAGAAAAGCGTTTCGCCGTATTGTTTCATGAAAGGTCCCTCGGTTACGCTTACTACTTCAAGCAAGGTGCTATTAAACAGCAGTCTAAACTGAACACCTATTGTTCTCCAACCTACACTCAGGTTGTTCAAGGTTATGTTGATGCTGAAGGTTTCGTTCAATCTAAGAGCTTGATAGCTGCTTGGTTCAACTCGCATTGTGGGTTGTGGAAGCGGCACGTAATACTCAAGCCATGGGTCATATAGGACGTAGTCGCTTACGTTGTCTCCAGAACCGAAATGAGGACCATAAGGTTCACCCATGTACTCCCAGCTTGTTTCATGATAAGGACCTGTGACATCGCCCCACCAGTTGAAGCGTGCATCAAGAACGCTTGTTCCGCCGTTCAAAATGCCATATGCATCATTGCCTTGTATATTATTGAGGTTAACGTAGATACGAGAGACATCTACAGCTGATTCAATGTAGATGCCATGTCCAAGATTATTGAAAATGGTATTGTCCTTGATGGTTGCACTAGTTATCGAGCTTACCAAACGGATGCCGTGTTGCCATCCAGAAACGATATTGTTAGTTATTGTGGCGGTTATTTCTCCTGCTGGTCCATATTCAGGAAAATCTCCAATAAAGATGCCATCAGCTGATGTTAATCTGTCGCCTGTAAGCTGGTTGTTTTCTATTTTCACAGAGATTAACGCATTTTCAGCCCAGCTTTGAACACCTGTTGCTGCGTTTTCATATCCTGACGCATCATGAACTCCACTTATAATATTGCTCACGAAAGTCGCCGTCCACGTTCCTGCTTTTGTGTATTGTGCCCATATGCCTAATAGCCCAGCGCTTCCGCCGTTCACAATGTTTCCTTGTGCTGAACCACTACTGTCTTGAAAGATAATTCCAATTTGGCAGTTGGTTATGATGTTGTTAGTGGCTGAACCACTACTGTCTATGAACAGGATTCCGGCACCCCACCAAGTTTCGGGAGTGTAAATGTGGTCGCTTATCCTGTTGCGGTTTATAGTTCCTTTGGCACTATCCATAACAACGATTCCATTTTGAACCTCATCTCCGGAAGGCAAAGGTCCTCGCCCAGTAATGTTGTTGTCATGTATGTTAATGGTAAGTTTGTTTCCGTGGACATCGATGCCGTTTTTGTCGTAATTAGTTAGCGTGGAGCTTTTTATTTCAACAGAGACAGTGTTGACTATCGCAGAAAGATAGATGCCGTAACCTCTTACCGCAGTACCCGCATCGGTAACGGTTATTCCCGTGATATTGACTGAGTCGATCAAACCGCCAGTTTCGCGATAAAAGATTCCAGTGACGAAATCAGCGCCTGTTGGCCGGGTAGTCACGCTTTCTCCCTCTATTTTCATCTTTTTCACGATAACACTGCTTCCAGTGGCGACGTTTGCAACAATAATGCCGGCTACTTGTTTAGTTGTGCCCCACCAATGTCCGTCAAGCACTGTGGTGAGCTTGTCTGCAGAAGAAGGCTTTACAATCGTGGTGTCGCCCATGCCTTGAAGAGTCAGACTCTTAGCAATTACTACTTGTTCATCATATGTTCCGGAGTGAACTATCACAGTATCGCCTGAACTTGCTTCACTGACAGCCTCTTGAATAGTGCCGGTTGGATTTACATGATAAGTTCTTGGAGTAGTTGCAAACAACGCTCCAAGCCACGGACTATACTTAACATTATCACCAATTTCGCCTCCAAGTCCAGACGGGTTTGTTGTGGAATGGTAAGGCCCGCTTGCGTCGCCCCACCAATTGAAACGCGCATCAAATGTTGCATTGTCGGTATTGTAATTGGCGCCCCAGTTGAAGATGCCATATGGGTTGTTGTAAATGTTATTATAATGAGCATGTGATAACATGCCTTTTGTTATTTCAATTGCTTCGTAGTTGTCGTAAATTTCGTTGTTTTCTATGGAAACTGTTGAGGGTATCATGCTTCCTATGTTGTAATACATCCAAATGTCAACAATTATTGCTGCAGAAGACCAGAGAGGACTTGGGTGAGTGTTGTTACAATTGTAAATTTTATTTCTAACTATTTCAGCTACAGAGGGACCTGTGTAGTCTTCGATTTCAATTCCGTAGTTAACTTGATTATCTAGGCTGTAGACTTGTCCAATTATCTCGTTATCTCGTATTGTAGAAGTTGCATTGTTTGAGTATACGCCAATTCTTCCAAAATTTTTGATTAAGCACTTCTCAATTGTAACAACAGAATTATCCCAGAAAGCCACCGCCACTGAATACATATCGCCTATTGTGTTTGGAGACACTATGCAGTTTCTGACTGTTCCGCTGGAATTTTCATACAATATTGCATAACTTCTAGTGCCAGCAGGTATTCCTAATCCTTGACCTTCTATATCCAAATTTTCTAAGATTACGTTTATAGCATTCTCAACAAATATTGTAGCTTGTCTGTTACCATAATTTGTAGCGCGCATTTGTGCGCCACTGATAATTGGACTGCTTGCAGCTTTCAAGGTAATGCCTTTGTTGATATACAAGGCTTCATTGTATATTCCGTCGTAGACATAAATTGTCTGTCCCGCGCTTGCAGCATCTATCGCGGCTTGAATTGTGTCGTAGAAAAGTCCTTGATCTTCAATTTCAGTGGTCCACCAAATCCGGATGTCAAGCTTTACTGGAAAATCTCCAGTTGAGACAACAATGTCGCTGTCGGATAGTTTACGGTCACCATTAACGTCCTTAAATATAACCACCAAGAACTCAACTTGATTGTTTACGTCTCTGTTAAACCGAACTTTTCCGTATTGTGTCATAGAAGCCCCGACGGGTAAAGTGACGCCTCCAACAGGACCCGTAATAACTTCTACTTGATAGTCTAGATATGAGGAAACTTCGAGTGGTGGAGCAGGATACCATATTACGCCATCAAGAGACCACCAGCCAGTACCATCTTCAGGAACCAACGTACCGCCCATCTCTTTAGCGAAGACGCCGAGAAGTAGCCCAGTCAACTCTTCGCTACCCACATTGGTTGCTGTGGCTTTATCTGTGAAATTTGACCCCAATTTGGCACCAATCGTAGCGTATATCTTGTTTTGCGCATCGTCTACTACTAGGCTTGGTCCACTAGAACTTGCCTCAACAAGTTTTACGTTTAACATAATGGGCATAGTACTTATAAGGAGCATTAGAAGCATTGCCATTACTGACATTTGAATTTCCATCCTCATTTTCCTTTCTCCTATCCTTTTTAGCATAAACGCCAATGCAACATGACGTTTACGCAAAAACATTTTATAACTTCTAGAAGTTTATAAAATTTATGAAACTTTTTTCCACATATCTCTTTCATTTAATGGACTTTTATGTTTTAAATGATATGTATATATGAACAAAATATAACATGCAAATGCCTATAAACCATTAACACTCCTCATTTTTCTAACTATTTGCAGCATAATTCGACAATTTCCCAAAAAGTACACTATTTAGCACTTTGAACATTGGATTCTTTAAGGGAAAAAGGGGAGATTAACAGCTTCCGAAATTCAGTAGAACTAAGACTATGTCACTCATAGTTATTCTCTCGTCTTGGTCGAGGTCTGCGTCGAAAAGCCATCTTGGATGTGCTGGATAAGAACCAAAAGAACCAACTGTAAGAAGTATGTCTTCCATGGAAACTTTTCCGTCGCCGTTAACATCACCCATCATTTTAACCTTTACTAAGCCGTAAACAAAAACATTATTGTCTACATTGACTTCACCGGAAAGCGTGGAGGCAACAGCTTTTATGGTATAGCTGTGGCAGTATGGCACGTCAGCAGTGTTCCAGCAGAAGTTAATTTGAATGGAAGTGTTCGGCTCTAAATTATAAACTGTTTCTGTAGCAATGGTTACGTTATCATAGTACAATGTTACCGTGAAGGTTTCGGTTGCGTTTCCTAAGTTCGCAACGGTTACATTTATACTAACAATCCATCCTTGATAAACCCTGTCCGACTGGACTGCAACGTCAATTGTGGCTACATCACGAATTACACCCGGCACGACTGTTATTACTCCATCATAATAGATATTGTCTTCTGGGTCTTCATCGTCAATAACGCCTGTTGCCTCTGCTAATATCGTATAGTTTCTAGGCACAACATCCGAGGTGTCCCATAAGAATGAAAGAGTTCTCTTTTCGCCAGGTGCCAAACTATACACAGTAACGGTTCCTATTAAATATTTTATTGGTGGCGGAGCAGTAGGCAGTGAATATTCAAAGTAGCCGTGTTTCATTTGCGGTTTTATTTCTCCTGACGGATGTTGGTATAGCGATGTCCATTCAGGGTCGAAGGAGAGCCATGTAATTGCTTTCGGGTTGGTTTCGTTTACTTCTTTGATTATTTTAAACTGTATTTGGCTTAGTTGGCCTGTTCCGTTAAAGCTCCACTCTTCTCCCTCTGGCAGAATATATGCGCAACCCCACTTCAATATTCTATGAGTAGCATTGAAAGGATCATCTATTGGTGGTGGAGCAATAATTATTCCGCCCATCTCTTCGACTGGTTTGAAAACGTGATCTGAAGGGCGCCATGCAGACATGTATCCCAGTACGCTATAGTCATAGAGAATACCTATTCCCCAACCCTTCATACACTCAATGTCTTGCACGGTCACGTTGATAAAGAACGTCGCACCTACAGAAGTCTCATTGGAGTAAAATATGAAGTCATAAGTGCCAAGATATCTAGGTAGGCCAGCCGTCCATTTACTTGGATAACCATCTGGACCTGGATTAATTACTGAAACTGTTGGATAGCCAGAAGGGATTGTGTAAGCAGTTGACGTTAAAGGTAATTGTTCAAGTGCGTATAGAGTTACTGTGAAATCTTCGGTGAAGTTTCCTTGATTCTCGACAACCACGTCAATATTGACACTGTCGCCCACTCTTACTTCGTTAGTAGATGGCGCAACATCCACTACAGCCACATCATGTCCGCTTGGATACGGCAAGAAAACTACGGTATTTATGAAGTCAAGAGTTGTCGTATCTTCTGCAATTATGTGACCTGCACCATTTGAAATGCCTATTGTAGTCGTGACAAGCCCATCACAAGGTGCATAGTTACACCGTATTACACCGTCTCTTCTCAACATTACCTCAAAGTTGGCAGTTGTAGTTGAGCTATAAGCGCGCACAAACCAACGGATACCTACATGTGTTGAATTTTCCCATATGTAAATGTCATAAGGATCATTTGTTATCCAGTCATCCCACGCAACCGCTATTGCCAATTTGCGAGCCAAATCGGTTATACTGTTACTAGGACTAGGATCAGGATCAGTGAATGTTATTAGCCCGTTGCTCGAAATATAAATTGTTTTATAGTTTACTTCATAGAATGGAAAGTCGAAAGGTAAAGTATACCGCCAGCTCATATCATCTCCATGCCACCCCATGGAATTGCCGCCGCCAATCCATTGGTGTGGAATATAAGAGCGCCTATAGAAGAATACGCGAACCCACCGAGTTACAATGTTGTTTGCTATATTCGATTCTTCAGGTACAGGTGACGCGTAAACTGTCACGTTATAAGTTCCAGTTTCTGAAGGAGTCCACAGATAATTAATGGAATGAGAATTACCTGCAAGTAGCTCATCAATTATTGTACTATGTACTACTGTATTATTAATCAAAACGGCGAATTCTACGTCAATTTCGTTGTTTAATCCTCTGTTTTGAACGGTCGCGTTAAGTAATGTTGAATTACCAAGTTCAAGAAACGCAGAAGCTATCAAGGAAACTTTTAAGTCATGTTCTGAAGGCGTCAACCAGTTTACAGAATTGATTATCAGCGTGTCTCTTTCTGACTGCCAGAGGCAGTATACCGGAAAGGCGTAGTAAACAACCGAGCCATAACCAGTTTCTGCACCATCAAATACTGTGACAGCTGTCCACAAAGTATCTGTATATCGGATGACTTCAAATCCACCGTTTGTTGGAATTACTCCATCATCGTATGGAGGGTCTTGAAGCCATGTGAAGGTTGTCGGTAGTCCTTGCGTAACTGGATGAGTTGGGTCTGTGACGATTAATCCATATGCTCCAGTGTTATCGACTTGATAGATTGCATGGGCAACATTCACCATGAACCTATCAGTGCGATGATCATAGCCGATGTCTTCACCCTCCAATACAATGTTTCCACCCATTGCAAGATAAGCCTCCAGCGTTTCAGCATCAGCCGAGTCAACCGCCCACCCCCAGTAGTCACCACAAGTCCATATTACAAGCTTGAATTTCGCCAGAAAATCTAATGATGGCCGCCCCATTGTTGATTCTTGCCATACAAAATACTCGTAGCCGTTGGACGTTAATGCGTATTCAAATTCCGGCAAGCTGGTTCCTCGTATCTTATATGCCGCGTCATCGTCAGCCACAATCAAGATGTCAGGTAGAATCTTTACCTCAACAATTCTGCTTATTACATTGTTTTTTGTCAATTCTTCGCCCAGCACAGGGGGCGCATATACAGTAACATTGTATATACCCTCAACTGATGGAATCCATGTATAACTAAACGTGAAAGACTGATCAGTCACAAGCTCAGAAATCAAAACGGACTTGACGACCACATCGTTAATTAATAGTTGCAATTCCACATCGGTTTCGTTGTTTGCACCACGATTTCGGACAGTTGCGTTCAGCAAAACTGAGTCACCAAGTTCAAGAAACTTCGGAACATCTAAGGATACAGCGAGGTCGTGTGTGTATCCTCTTGCCAAATAAACGATAGCGTTTTCCCACAGTTCGATGGCGTCAAGTTTTCCATCGCCATCTTGATCATAACGAAACTCGTCCAATATATAGTTGAAAAGCACTGTTGGATAGGTGTTCCCTACGACGATAGCTGCATAGCCTTCTGTAGGTGGCATTGTGAAGCCAGCAATTGAGGTGCCCGTGGTTGTTGCTACGTGGTCTCCGTCGTCTGCGTATCCTTCGATGTAAGAGGTGAGGTCGCCTATAGTGTTTGGAAAGGTGAATATTGAATGTGAAGGATCCCATCGATATACGGGTTCTGGTGACCACATGTCTGAAACCCACTGAACACCAAGGGTATTCCACAAAGTCGTTGACTCAGAGTGGGATCCGTCGATATCAAAAGTGCTGAGAACTAGAAGACCGCCATTGCGCACATATTCTTCAATTTCTGTCCAATAAGAGCCTAACGCGTAGTAGTTGCAGTGGTCAACAACAACCAGATCCCAAGCTTGACTTGTCAATGCTACGCCAAATCTCGAAGGATCATCAGCGTAGTGCGTGCAATTGATTCCCAAGTTGTCTAAAGCAACAATGGCATATCGTAAAGAAGGTGTAACGTAATAGTCGTCTGTGTAGACAAGAACGCTTCTCACAGCAATTAATAATACTATGACCGATCTTCTGGCTAAGTTGTTTTTTGTAAGCTCTTCTCCGGGTATTGGAGGTGCGTATGCTGTGATGTTGTACATGCCTTGAGCCGTGGGAGCCCATAGATAGCTTAGAGCGTACGAAGAGCCGACAAGTAACTCGGGTATTGTCACGGAGTCGACTAATGAGCCATCGATAAATAGTTGCAGTTCGACATTGGTTTCGTTGGTTAGTCCTTTGTTGGAAACCGTTGCGTTTAGTAGCGTTAACTCATTTGGTTTAAGATGTTTTGGAGTTTCAAGAGAAACAGTGAGTTCGTGTTCTGGTTTTGGGTAACGTGACCATAGTATCGCGTTATAGAGTAGTTGTAGGTGATGGTGATAGTAGGCAGGTATGATTTCGAGCCATGGAGAAATGTAAACTAAACCTTTGTAGGTTACTATGGCGCTTTCTTGATAGTGCCCAAGGGCAAGATATTTGCCTTCGACTAATTCGTTTGAATCCCATCGTCCATCGGAAGGAATAGCTGTTCCAACATATGTAAAAACTAAGGGGTTGGGAACATTTTTAAACAGTGGGTGAGTTGTGTTTAACAAGTGTAAGAGGTCTGTTCCAGCCACACTACATGTGATATTTTCATTTATTCCAATCAACCTTGCCAGTTTGTTGTTGTTTGGAACTGCGTAATAGAGCGTTCCAGCAGTGACAATTAACCCGTGCCCTTCATAAATATACAAGGTTATTGCTTCAATTTCAGCGTCTGTGAACTGCCAGCCAGCGTATGGATCATACGCACATGAAATGATTAGAACGTCTGCTTCTGTTGCTGTGATGTCCTCGTATGTTATTCCTTCTTTGTTTAAGGTTGTGTAGTCAACGTAGACCATTTTGTCGCCAAATAGGTACCATTCGTTGCTTAGTACTTGCCAGTTAGTGATTATCTCGCCATACACGTTGCCGGCGGAATGTAACACGACAGCCTTAACTGGGATTCCTACGTAGATGACCTCTGAGAGCATGTTGTTCTCTATGCTTGTTTCTCCGAGCACGGGCAGTATGTAAAACGTCACATTGTATAGTCCCTCAATCAGTGGACTCCATGAAAGAGTAGCTGTTGTTGCATTTCCAGAAGCCAAAAAATCTATCACCGTTGAATCTACAACAGTATCGTTTGCCAAGAGTTGTACAACTATGTCTGTTTCGCCGTATTCTCCAAAATTAAGTATAGTTACGTTTATGGTTCCTGAAGTTCCAGGTTTAACATATGGCGGGGTTTGCCATGCGTAAGCAATAAGTTCATGTTCTGGTGGGGTCTGCTCAACGGCTTTTCTTGCGTTTATTCTTCCATAACCATAGTACACGTCAAAACCAGGGTTACCTAGGTCGTCAGCGGCGTATCTCAGCCATAGTCTTAACCAGTCTCTCGACTTTTCTGGGTGCAAGCTCCACACGAGAGCTGCTAATCCGGACACATGTGGACACGCCATGGAAGTGCCACTCATGTAGGCGTAATTCATTGGAAAGCCATAGTTGTTCATGGTTACCCAGTAAGTGGGCATTGTTGAGTATATGTCAACGCCTGGTGCTGCTAGTTCAATCCAGTCTCCCCAGTTGGAGAAATAGGCTTTGTTGTCGTATTGGTCTGTTGCTGCTACGGCGATTACTTCGTCATAGCCTGCGGGATATGACTTCATGTTTGTGTTGTCGTTTCCTGCGGCGGCAACTACGAGGACTCCGGAATCATACGCGTACTTGACTGCTTCGTGGACTAATTCGCTGTCTCCGTATCCGCCTAAGCTCATGCTGATTATGTCGGCTCCGCTGTCGGTTGCGTGGATTATTCCGTTTGCAACCCAGTCCCAGTAGCCGTAGCCTCCGCTGTTTAGAACTTTTTCTGACATTATACGCACTTGAGCTAAACCAGCCACGCCAATGCTGTTGTTTAGTACTGCTGCAACTATGCCTGCACAGTGGGTTCCGTGTCCAAAATCATCTTTGGGGTCTGCGTCCATGTTTACCCAGTCAAAGCCTAATGGTGCATAGTTTGCTGCGAGGTCAGGATGAGTATAGTCAATGCCGGTGTCAACGATAGCTACGAGAACCGTTGCGCTACCAGTGGTAATGTTCCACGCCCAGTCAGCCTCTATTTTCTGTGGACCCCATTGGTTTGTCCAGTATGGGTCGTTTGGAACCCATTGGGTTTGAACTTTCATGTTGGGTTCCAGGTAGCTGGCTAATTCCATGATTTTTACGTCTTCAGCGAATGCTGCTACCGATGCAAAGGAGAGCTCAACAACCGCGGCTTTAACCTCTCCTCCAATTGAAATGGTGTTGACGATTTCTGCTCGGTATTTTGCGGCTATGTTTTCCAATTCATGGAGGCTTTCAGAGTTTTCCTCTTCTAATCCAACTATCAGCCGGGTTTTATCGCCATTGGTGTAGGTGAAGTTTTTCCATAAGTTTGTTTCGTTGAAGTTCCATTTATCTGCGGTTTCACGTGAAGTCGCGGGTTCTTTGTTTTTTTTTGAGAGTTTGAGTTAACGGTTTTCTCGTTAATTTTTTTAATAAAATCTTCATTAGAAGGACTGCTTTCGTTTTCTTTTGCCAAAGATGGCTTTATGATAAATGCCATACCTAACGTGCTTGTTAAGAGTAATATCAACATTAGAAAACCAACTATTTTCTTTTTCATCTTTCTTTCTCCTTTCTATTTCAGAGCGTAGAACCCGTTTGGTCGGTTCTATGCTAAATTATATTTTAAGGTTTTCTTGCTTTAAAATCTTACGAAACCCTCCCAATAACCTTCAAAATATATTATCTTAAAATTACGCGAACTGCACGAATAAATCCAGCCTCTTATTCTGTGATTGTTTTGAGTTGGCTTTTATACATCTCGACAATCTCTTCTGTCGTTGTTGCATCTTCTGCTGCCTTGTCAAGCCTGTAGTTTCCGGTAAACCGTGGAAAGCGTATTGCCAGTCCGCTTCCTTTTCTTATGGAGTCCATAGCGCATGTGTGGATTGGGCTGAGAGTTATTTCTGCGCCTAAAATCTCAATCACCACAACTGGTTCAAACCAAACGTCAGCTTCAAGCAGCGAATTGACTCTTGAATGCTTATGTTGTAGAACATGTTTCCGCATCGTTTTTGGCAGTTTCTCCAAATCCTCGTCTGTAAAGCCTGTTCCGCATTTTGTAACGGTTTCGAAAGTGTCGCTTTCAGGGTTGTAAGCGGCTAAGAGTAGGGCGCCATAGGTTCCTGCACGTTTTCCTCTGCCATGAAAGGCTCCGACAACGACTAAATCCACGGTGTCTGTCATTTCGCTTTTGTAGTCGCGTTTGTATTTTATCCATAGCCATCCTCTAGCGCCAGCTTGATAGACCGAATCTGCCGCAACTGATTTGCATAC
>JAIMAA010000052.1 GCA_023512225.1 Candidatus Bathyarchaeota archaeon | reverse complement strand
CATCGTTGCTTGCTTTTTGTGCGTGCTATTGTTTCGTTGCCTCGCGCAAAAAGTGTTCTTTTGGGGTTTTGGTCGAAAAATAGATTGCGCATCCTATAGCGTAAACGAAAGGAAAGGGTAAAAATAGAATTCTTGCTATGCTCAGATATTGATACCACGGATCACCACTTTCCAAATAAAGCATGTAACGCCATACTCCCATAAAATTGTAATACCATATGAAAAAAAAGACAAAAACTATCCAAAATATCATTGCGCTATGCCAAGCGTACTTTGCCCGGACAAGCATCATAAATGAAACACTGAAAGCAAAAACCGCAAGCATGAGCGGAGCGTAAAATATTGGCAAAAGTTGGGCTGATGTACCAGACGAATACGGTCCACCAACCACAGCAACTACCCCAAACAATAAGAAAATAAAAAGCAACGCTATTCCACTCAAGACAGTTAGCCAAGCTACTACTGTCACACCAATGGGTCTTTTCACAACTGCCCCTTCACCTTTATAGTATGGCAGTTCACGCAAATAAAAGTTAAGTAAGTCTAAGCATACGCGATAAGGATGCCCTCCTTACCATATCTTACAATTTGACCAAAATCTCTCAAGAAAATAGAAAAGAGTTTCCACTAGATAATAAAAAACGTGGGAAAACTAGGTTACGAATTAAAGCTGTTAGCTTAACCTAATATCTTCGTCTTTGGCCTCTTCTTTTCGACCAGCACTCTCGGCAGTAAACGGGCCTATTTGGGTCAGGCTTGAAGGGAACTTCACATTCCTGTCCACAATCAGCACAAACTGCCTTGTGCATCTCTTTCTCGGACATTTTACTATTTCAACTCCTTACTTGTTTATCGTGCAAAAATTGCTTCTTGCACAACGCAATCATCCACCACGTAGACGCTTATAAAACTTGTTATCAAAAACTCATAATTCAACCGAGCATGCATCAACAAGCGAATACGTTAAGATTCTTATTTAAGAAAGCCGTTAAAAGTATTAGAGAGGCACTGCCGATGGCAAGCCAGCAACCACAAATTATCTCTCGACTACGCGAATTCTCTCCAACAAAAACTGTTGGATTAATTTCTGACACGCATGTTCCAGCAAGAGCCAGAGAACTTCCCAAAAAAGTTTTCGAAGTTTTCGACAAAGTCGACTTCATCGTGCACGCCGGAGACCTTGTACAGTTGTCCGTCATAGATGAGCTTGAACAGCTTGCGCCTGTCTTGGCTGTTTATGGCAATATGGATGGTCCTGAAATTCGTGGAAAGCTGCCAAAGCTCAATTCCGTCAAGGTTTTTGATTGGAAAATAGGGGTAATCCACAATCCAGGAGCGCTTTTTGGTGCTGCAAAAATGCGGGAAATCGCTGAGCAGAACGCGTTTAACGTGCTTGTTTATGGACACACGCATAGCTCTAACATAAAATGGGAAGGAAACACTCTTTTCATAAACCCTGGAAGCCCAACTAATCCTATTCCGCCTTTCATTAACAAGCCCACCGTAGCCTTGCTTAGAATTACGAAGGAGAAAATAATACCAGAAATAGTTCAGATTTAGGTAAGTCTCCGCTTTTCAATGAGGCGAAGGTGCTCTTGCATCATGCACTTGTCCATGATAACGGTTAAGCCTGCTTTTCTTGCTTTTTCAGCCGCTTGCTCATTAATTATTCCAAGCTGCATCCAAACCACGTGTGGAACACCATGCATTTTCTTTAGCTGAATCGCTTGCTCTACTATTGGCAAAACGTCCGCAGAAGGTCTGAAAATGTCAACAATCTCGACAGTTTTCTGAATATTCACTGGTATGTTTGATAAGCTCTTGTAGCTCTTTTCTCCCAAGATTTCCTCAGCGAAAGGATTGACGGGTATGATGTGGAAGTCGTGGTTTTTTAGGTATTCAGCTACTCTATAGCTGTCTTTTGAAGGGTCTTTAGACAATCCAACAACAGCGACGGTTTTATGCTTCGTCAGAATCTCTTTTGTGTTGTATTTGCTCATTTTTTCAGCTCCTAAACCAGTTATTATTCGATGACTTTAAGTGTTATCGCGAGTCTTTGGTTTCACCTTGTGAAGAGCAACCAGAGCGAGCGATGTTGCGAAAGCTAATGTTAATAACATTGCTGGTGATGAAAATTCTGGAACTTGAATTGTTTTGTTTACCGTGCTCCATCCATTAACTGTACAGTGAGCTTCCACTAAAGCTGTTGGTGTTCCTGAATTTGGTCCAAGGTCGTAAGTAATGGTGAAAGTGTCTTGTGGTGACAAAGGTTGAGGACCTATAACCAAATCTGTTTTGTTGCTTCCCATAGTCACTCGGATAGTGTTAACAAAGTGTGACGCATCTTCTGGGGTGTGATAAATCGTGACGTTTAGAAAGGTGCCGATTCCGTCGTTATAAACCACTACATTTTGTACTTGAGGAACTATCGCTATTGCTGATTTTGTAAGACAACTGCTAAGCAATATTGAGAAGACCAAAATCAGTATTCTCGAAAACTTATTCAATGCCTCCACTCTACATTTCTTTTTCTTCAACTATGCATATGTGAGTTATGCAAGAACTAAATTGGGCTAAACATTCCACTTCAATATCCTCTCCAAAGATATGCATATGTTACAATGCCCAGAACCAGAACCGTCAGCCATAGAATGAGGGTCACGCGCATAATCATCTTCTTTCTTATGCAAGATTGAATGTTCGAACGCAAGCGCCATGAGAAGATTAACCACAAAACGAAAATGTCTGTTATGCCTCCCAAAACAGCATGCGCTACGGTCACTATTGATAGTCGGTTAGAAGGATAGTTTATGATAAACTCTTGCAAGTTGAGAAATGAGGGCAACATTACCATAAAGAAAGAAATGAGGTACAGCAAAAAGGCAATCAACATCGTAGCCCCGTGCAAAACGAACTTCTTCTTAACCTTAAAAACGAGGCTTACGAGAAGCACCGTCAAAACAACAATTTGGAAGGCGAGGTTAATCTGAGCTACAAACGGGTCCGTAAACTTCACCGTAGCCACTAGTAAGCATTGTTAAGCGTATAAAATTTTCACTTTAACTCATCTCTCTCCACAATACTGTAATGTTGTTTCATAGAGTGTTTTAAAAATAAAGCGATAGAGCGTTTTAACTAGAATCTGTGAGTAGTGGTGTGCATTATGGAGCACTGCAAAAACCCATGGAATAAGGAATGTAAAAACCCTAACATTGAAGTTTACATTCTTTTCAAAGGAGAAAGAACGCCTATTTGCAGACGCTGTTGGAGTAGGCTTGCTAATAAAGATTTGGAGTGGTGAAACGATGGAAAGATTCAGCATAAACACGGCGAAGTCCTTTCTCGGAAAAAACGTGAATGTTCACCTAAAAGACGGTTCAGTTATAGTAAATGTTCTGTTTTCAGAGATTCTAAAAGATGATTTTGGAAGAGAAACTTTCGTTAAATGTGTGCCATACAGAAAAGAAAACGAGTTCAAAATACCTTTGAAGAGCATAGCATGGGCTGAACTGTTGAATCTCAACTTGATTTTCATTAACGCCAATAATTAGGACAAAACTTAACAAAAATTCTCTTTTTTATAGATTTTTAAATAGTGCTGTTAAACAACCTTAAATAATTCTCGGCAGATTCTCTAAACGGCGATAAAAAATGCCATGCACAGTTATAGTTGGAGCTTTCTGGGGAGACGAAGGCAAAGGAAAAATAATCTCTTACCTAGCCTTAAAGGACAAACTGGACGTTTGCGTAAGAACAGGCTCAGTCAACGCCGCCCACACTGTTTGGTATAAAGGTAACCGTTACGCGTTACACATGGTTCCCGCAGCCTTTGTCTACGAAAAATGCCGTCTGCTAATTGGCGCTGGCTCAAACATCGAAGTTAAACAGTTACTCGAAGAAATAGACCAAACAAACACTAAAAACCGCATAGGCGTTGACAACCAAGCCTCTATAATCGAAGAAAAACACGCAATACAAGACAAGGCAAACGCCCATCTCAAACAAGTAGTTGGCACGACTGGAAGAGGCGTAGGCCCAGCAATCGAAGAACGCGTCCGCAGAACAGCAAAACTCGCAAAAGACATTCTAGAACTTAAACCCTACCTAACTGATGTATCGGAAGAAGTTAACAACGCAATGGACATAGGGAAAAAAGTCTTACTCGAAGGAACACAAGGTCTTTTGCTTTCGCTTTATCATGGAACATACCCCTACGTAACAGGACGTGATACAAGCGCAGCAGCAATTTGCTCTGAAGCAGGA
This sequence comes from Candidatus Bathyarchaeota archaeon, assembly GCA_023512225.1. Lineage (GTDB taxonomy): Archaea > Thermoproteota > Bathyarchaeia > Bathyarchaeales > Bathycorpusculaceae > DSLH01. The sequence continues at coordinate 7,753 of JAIMAA010000052.1, read as the reverse complement.
GTAGGCCCAACAAAAGTTGACGAAGTCTTAATAGTGTTCAAATCCTTCATGACCCGCGTAGGTGCAGGCCCACTACCCGGAGAAATAACAAAAGAAGAAGCCATAAAACGCGGATGGTTCGAAACTGCTGCTGGAACAGGCCGTGATAGGCGCTCCGCTCCGTTCAATTTTGAACTTGCCAAGAAAGCTGTTACGCTTAACGGCGCAACCCAAGCTGCAGTCACAAAACTCGACATTCTATTCCCAACATGTAAAGGTGCAAAAACATACGACGACCTTCCAAAAGACGCAAAACAGTTCATAAAAGAAATCGAGAAACAGACAAGTATTCCAGTCGTGTTAATCGGCACCGGACCAGAAGCCTTGGATATCATTGACAGAAGAAAGTAAATATGCAATAACTCTTTAACGAAATGAACTTTTCTGCACAGAAAGGCATAAAGCATCAATAACCTACTAAAGTAAAATTCTAACCTTAATGGAAGCCCCATTATTGAGCGGAACCAATTACAAGAAAATTCTAAGTCTAGGCTTTCCGTTTGAAGTGTTAAACAAAGACTTGAAACTAATTTTTACCTCTAACTTGCTAGGTTCTTTTGGCGACGGACTTTACGCCTATCTCCTACCAGTTTACTTAACTGAAAGCCTCGGAGCCAACGATGTTGAGGTTGGCATAGTTTATGCCGTAGTAAGTTTAGTTGCAGCATTAACCCTGCTTGTAGCTGGAACACTCGCAGACAGGTATGACCGCAAAAAAATCATGATAGCCGGGTGGATAGCATGGATACCTGCACCATTGATTTTCTCCTTGGCGAACAATTGGCTGCAAACATTGCCAGGAATTATTTTATTGGGAGTTTGGCTTGGCGGACCAACAAGCACAGCATACATTGTAACAACAGCAGACAAAACAAAATTGACTCTCACGTTCACAGTAATCTCCTCAGCATGGTCTTTTGGCTACATTTTTTCTCCAGCGGTTGGAGGCTATTTAGCTGGAACTGTTGGAATGCATATTGTTTTCTATTTAGCCTTCGTTTTCTACACTCTCGCAGCATTAGTCTTAACTTTCATAAGCAGTCAACATGCGATTCACTTAGCACACAAGTCTTCAAATAAGGACTACTCCTTTTTCAAGCTTTTAAAAACAAAGAGGTTGCTTAAACTTTCGATTCTATTTGCTTCTCTAATTTTCGTTACTCTCATGTTTCGACCGTTCATTCCCAAGTTTCTCGCAGACATTTATCATTACGGAAAATTTGAGATTGGCATATTAGGCTCCATTTCCTTTTTCAGCTCAGCAGTTTTGGGCATCCTTTTGGGAAAGCTTGGAGATAAATGGAAAAAATCCGTTGCCCTTGCGGTGGCTATGCTTCTAAGTAGCTTCTCGTTAATTCTTCTCCTAACCTTCAGCGAATTCTATATCCTAATAATTGCCTTTTTCCTAATTGGAGGCTCTTACATACTATGGTCTTTAATGAGCGCCATAATCGGACCTCTTGCCCCAGAACACATGAGGGCACGCTGGATTTCCATACCACAAACTGTCAGTATTTTCACCTCTTTTGTGGCACCATACGTCGGCGGCATACTCTACAGCTTTTCTCAATCTTACTTGTTCATCATAGCCGTCGTAGCGACGCTCTTTCTATCGGCGTTAATATTCTCGAAAGTTTTTGAGACATAAGAAGCGCCGGAAGTGAGTTTTGCGGAACTTTTATTTTTCAGTAGCGCATTCGGTTCTCGTTTAAGAGAGGTGAAATAATTGAGCATCTCTAGTGAACGCGGTTTCAAGTTTTCTTTAACCTTTGTACTGCTAATGCTTGTGGTGGGGTTGATTGCTGGAGGACTAGTCACATATCTAATAGCCTACCAGCAAATTGAGAGTCTAAACAATGATGTTGCAAATCTTAAAAGTCAAATCTCCAAACTATGGGGTTTTCAGAACGCAACTTACCAGAACATCACAATTTATCAAAATGCCACAGCTTTAACAGAAATTTATGAACGCGTAAAAGACTCAATTGTTTTAGTGCGTGGAACAACAAGCTCGGCAACCGTTCAAGGCTCAGGATTTGTCTGCAACTTCTCAGGCTTACCCGTTGTAATAACAAATTACCATGTTGTCCACGGAACAGTAAACGTGAGCGTAACTTTTTCGAATGGAAACGGCTATGCGGCTGAAGTAAACGGAACAGACCCATACGCGGATTTAGCTGTCCTTCTAGTCAACGCCCCACAAGAAGAATTCAAACCTCTCGAAATCGTAAGCTCTTCAACACTGAGAGTCGGCGACCCAGTCATAGCCATAGGAAACCCCTACGGCCTAGTGGGGTCAATGACCACGGGCGTGATAAGCGCGCTTGGAAGAACAATAACAGAGGAATACACTGGCGGCTTCGGCATAGCCAACATCATACAAACAAGCGCTCCTATAAACCCTGGAAACTCCGGCGGTCCACTGCTGAATTATGACGGCAAGGTTATCGGAATAACAACCGCAATAGTCGCAGACTCTCAAGGCTTAGGCTTCGCCATCCCATCAAACACTATCCTCAGAGAAATTTACTCGCTAGTAACTAATGGCACCTATGATGGGCACTCCTACATGGGTCTAAGAGGAACAGACATGAACTACGAAACAAGCCGAAAAATGGGTGTAAACGTAACCTATGGATGGCTAATAGTCGAAGTCATATCCGGCGGACCATCAGAGGGAAAATTACAAACTAACGACATAATAATCGCAATGAATATGACTCGCATCAAAAACGGTGACGACCTAGCAAGCTATTTAGAAGAAAATACGCTTCCAGGCGAGAATCTAATTCTCGCAGTCGTAAGAGGCAGCACCACAGAGAATGTTACGATAACCTTAGGAAGAAGACCTAGTCCATTCAGCTGAGAACCTCTTGATGGGGCTGCCCGGATTTGAACCGGGGTCTAGAGAGCCCGAGTCTCCAAGCCTAGACCAAGCTAGCCGACAGCCCCTTGCATGTCTCATCTTTACGTTTAAAACATAAAAATAAAGTCTTCCTTAACATTTAAACCCTTACCGTGTAATATTACCTTACCACTTGGGGGAGGCTAAAGCAGACTTGTCAGTTCCACATCGTGTTAGAGGAGTAAAAATACTCAAAGCGGTTTCTTCATCTCTTAGGTTGCAGATTCTAAATTTGCTTTTTGATAAGGGACCTCTTTCTTACACTGAATTGATGAGTTCTTTGAAAATGAACCCAACTAGAGACGCTGGAAGGTTTGCTTATCATTTGAAGTTTTTGCTCAAAGCTGACTTGATTGAGGCGGATGTGGAGTCAAAGAAGTATTGTCTAACGGAGCTTGGCAAGATGGTTATTGATGTTGCAGATAGGATTGAGAAAAAAGCCCTAAAACCAAAAAGTATGCTTATACGAACTTCTCGTTTTGCACTAGAAGAATTTGACGCGAACAAAATTGCAAACTCCCTCGTTAAAGAAGCGAAAATGCCCGCTGAGTTGGCACAAAAAGTGGCGAAAGAAACCGAAAAACGACTGCTGAAATCAAAAACCAAATACTTAACAGCTCCTCTTGTGAGGGAGGTTGTAAATGCAGTTTTGATAGAGAAGGGTTTAGAGGAGTATCGCCACAAGCTTACGCGTTTGGGGCTTCCAGTTTATGAAGTTGCTAGTTTGTTAGAGGGAAAAGATAAGACTGCTCTGTGGTTAACTTCTATAAGTGAAAAATTCGGAGAAGCTGTTCTAAAAGAGTACATGCTTTTGAATGTGTTTCCAAGAGATGTTGCAGATGCGCATTTGTCAGGTTCAATTTATGCTGAAGGTTTGGGTTCTTGGATTTTGAAGCCAAGCGAGGTTATGCATGATTTGCGATTTTTCCTGCAAAATGGTTTAAATTTGGAAAGGATAAACATTTTTAAGTCTTCTTTACCGCCTCCTAACAATTTGAAATCGGCTTTGTCGACGGCGTTTAATGTTCTTCTGCATTCTGCCAGAGAAGTGGATGCAATGCAAACTTTTGATTACTTCAATGTTTTTTTGGCGCCTTTTGCAAAGGATGCAAAACCTACGGAGGTTAAGGAGGCTTTACGTTTATTCATTCTTGAGGTAAATCAGCATGTGAAAGCGTCTTTTGGTCTGGAGTTTACTGTTCCAGATTTTGTGGCTGGAAAACAAGTTCTCGGCTTTGATGGGAAAGTGTTAGGCAAATATGAAGATTTTGTTGAAGAAAGCCAACTTTTGACTTCGCTTCTTTTTGAGATATTTATTGAGGAAAGTCTGCGTAAGCCTTTGCTTAATCCAGCGATAATTGTGAAAATACGTAAGGAAGCGTTTGTTGACGAAAAAGCAAAGGAGATGCTTTTAAGAGCGCATCAGTTGGCGTCAGAGAAAGGTATGCTTTACTTTGCTAATCTTTTAGGAGAAAACAAACGTGATTCTGTTTTCTCTTCCTCCGGATTTAGACTCAAGGCTGATGCCGATGGGGATTGGGAAATTGATACTCTACGAACTGGCTGTCTTGGAAAAGTCGGGGTTAATCTTCCACGAATAGCAGTTGAGTCTGGAAAGGATAAAGCAAAGTTTCTGGAAATCTTAAGGGAAAGGTTGGAGATGGCAGCTCGCGTTTTAGAGATTAGGTATAGAGCGCTTAAACAACATGGTTGGAGTTTGCTTCCATTTCTCTCACAAGAAGTTAATGGTGACAAGTACTTTAGACTTGAAAATTGTTCTCGCATAATAAACTTGATAGGCTTAAAAGAGACTGCTGAGACATTTTTTGGGAAAAGTGTTTATGAAGACGAAAAAAGTTTAGCGTTTGCTGAGGAAGTGATACAGCAAGCCCTAGACTATACGCACAAGGTTGGTAGAAGACATAGCAAGAATGTTTCCTTGGCGGCGTTGCCGAATTTTGAGGCTTCTGAAAGACTTGCCCAGTTGGATGTTGAGAGATATGGCATTGCAAAGGTGCGATTTTCTGGAACACGGGAAAAGCCATTTTACTCGTCAGTTGGTAAGTTAGTTCTCACGAGTAATAAGGTTTTTCCGGCGTCTTTAAAGGTTGAGCAGAGACTGGGCAAATTGTTTGGTGCTGGTGGATATTTTTCGGTGATAGAGCTTGGAGATGTCGAACACAAGCCGGAAACTCTTATGGCTCTAACCAAACAGATTTTTGAAAGTGACGGTTTAGAATTTTTCATGTATAATCGCAAACTAACCTATTGTATTAACTGCAAAAAAAGTTGGTTTGGAGGGTTACAGAAATGTCCCTCGTGCGGAGCAGTAAGCACACTGACGCCCTTCGACCAATTCGCGGCAGTATAAATTCTTGAAAAGAGAAAGCAGATTGTCACTTTACGGCGCCTAATATTAAGGCTAGAAGCGCCATTCTGGCGACTATACCATTCCAGACTTGTTGGAAGTACCGTGCAAAAGAGGTGTTGTCCACTTCGGAAGCTATCTCGTCTACTCGTGGAAGCGGGTGTAGAATTATTAAGTCCTTCTTGGCGTCACTTAACGTTTTTAAATCTATTTTGTAGGAGCCTTTAACTTTGGCGTATTCGGCTGGGTCTGGGAAGCGTTCTTTTTGTATTCGTGTGACATAAAGGACATCTACTAATGGGATTATTTTTTCCAGTCCAGTTTTTTCTGTTACGGGTATTCTTTCTTTTATTGTTTGGAGAACTTCTCTTCGCATTTTTAGAGTTTCAGGCGAAATCAAATATAATTCAACGTTGTAGAGTGAGAGTGCATAAGCGAGTGAGTGGACGGTTCTTCCATATCGAAGGTCACCTACAAAGGCTATTTTTAATCCATCAATCTTTCCTTTTTCCTTCTTTATTGTGTACAAATCGAGAAGGGCTTGTGTTGGATGTTCTTCTGCGCCGCTGCCGCCGTTGATTATTGGGATTTTTGCGAATTCTGCTGCGAGTCGTGCTGCGCCTTCGAGTGGGTGTCTCACGGCGATTACGTCTGCGTAATTTTCAACAGTGCGTATTGTGTCAGCAAGGTTTTCGCCTTTTTTGACGGAGGCAATTTCGGCTTCTGCGAAGCCGATTGTTGAGCCTCCTAGTTTGTGCATGGCTGCTTCGAAGCTTAAGCGTGTCCGTGTGCTTGGTTCGAAGAATAATGTGGCGAGGATTTTGCCTTTTAGCATGTCTGAGCCTTTGGCGGCTATTGGCTCCATGGCTTGTGCAATTTTTAGGATGTAGTCAATTTCTTCTCGTGAAAAATCCTTTATCGAGATTATGTCTCTGCCTTGGAACTCCAATCTCACACCCAGAACAAATCTACGCAACTCCTAAATAACTTTTTATGAACAAGGCGAAGGGCATTTGCGCAGTGTAAAAGTTAAAATCTTTTATTTGTATTCTCTGTATAGCCTTGTTTAAGGGGGATTTCGTATGAGTGAAACCGAATTGCGTGTTTCTAAGATTAAGGATGGCACGGTTATTGATCATATTACTGGTGGTCACGCGTTGGATGTTGTTAAGATTTTGGGGATAACGGGGAAGGAGAAGGGGACTCTTACTATTGCAGTTAATGTGCCGAGTAAGCGTCTCAAAGCGAAGGATATTGTTAAGATTGAGGGTAGAGAATTGAACCCGCAGGAACTGCATAAGATTGCTTTGTTGGCGCCGCATGCGACTATTAATATTATTCGTGGTTATAATGTTGTTAAAAAGTTTGAGGTTAAGTTGCCGAAGGTTATTGAAAACATTGTTAAGTGTGCTAATCCGGCTTGTATAAGTAATAGTAATGAGCCGGTTCAGGCTAGATTTTATGTTGAGTGTGAGGAGCCGTTGCTTTTGAAGTGTCATTATTGTGGTTATATTATGGAGAAGAAGGATGTTCTTCAGCAGTTTTAGTGTTGGTGTTTTGGTGTTCGGAATTTGAGATAATGCTTATATCGTAAGAGATAATATTCTGAAGTTAGATATGTCTGAAAGCAGACATAAAGTATATGTGTAGAACACAAATACGCATGGTGAAAAAGCATGTTTGACCTGCTTGAAATACTCTTATTCTCATTATGGACATGCTTCATTATATATGCCACATGGTATTTCACTTCTGCAAAACACTACGCTCCAATAACTCATACCGAGGCAAGAATGCTCTGGAAAATACACAAACAAATCGGTCAGTGCGGCGCCAAGAAATGGAGAGAAATTAGGCGAAGAAATAAGATAATAGGTTTTGAATGTGGATGTGGATATAAGCACATACAAAAGCGTCCATTAGTTATTAATGCGCCGGAGGCAAAAACTCCAGTGCAAAATGCTAAGTCTTCCGTTTTCGACAAGTTGCATACTTCATACGAATCCACATAACCCTAGATTGAAATTGGCAGAAAAATAGAAACTCATGTTAAAGGAAAAATCAGCGTTAGTAGCAAATAAAAAAGGAGTTTAAGCATACTTCTTGCATTTGTAACAGTACCATCTTTGATACTGTGGGACAAACGTGAGCGGACCTTTACATGTAGGGCAAACTTGTGGGGCTTGCTGAACAGGCGGAGCTTCTTGAGGTTGTTCTGGTTTTAATATTATGAAGTCGCCGACTGCTTGGACTTCTTCCCATGTGATGTTTCGGTTTTCGCCTCCTTTCTTGCCTTCAACGTACAATGATATGCCCATTTTTCCAACCATAAAAGCAACATCTTTTACTGTTCCAACGATGTGTCCTTCTGCGTCTATGACTTGCATTCCGACAAGCATGTCTTTTGTTACTGCCTTTTCCTGTTTAACCATGTTCTAAAT
>JAIMAA010000051.1 GCA_023512225.1 Candidatus Bathyarchaeota archaeon | reverse complement strand
AAAGCTATGGGAAAAAGAACCTGCCAACATAAAAACATTAACTGATCATAACGAAATCGCGGCAAACACGCCCGCAACACAATAAATAAAAATAACCAAAACAAAACCTTTAATACCAACCATATAAAATTACAATATCCAAAATTAACAAAACCAAAATAACCACCAAAAAATATATGAAAAAAAATAAAATCAAAATAAAAACACATGGATATTAATTCATCTAAAAAGAAAACCAAAAAATCAAAAACTGAGAAAAAAGCTAACTAATTTAGAATTTTAATGGTAGTAAGGTGATAAATGATGCCCAAAATTCTCGTACTCTATTATAGCCGAACTGGAAACACCGAAAAAATGGCAAAAGCAGTAGCTGATGGCGTCAAAACAGTTCCCGGGGTCGACGTAGAACTAGTCTATCATGTGACGCCTGAAACATTAAGCGAATTTGACGCAGTAATTGTTGGTACGCCAACTTACCATCATGACATGACCATTGACATGAAAATGCTCTTTGAAGAGGCAGCGGTTAAAGGCATAAATTTGAAAGGCAAAATTGGCGCAGCTTTCGGGTCTTATGGATGGAGTGGCGAAGCCCCAAAACTTGTTCTTGAAATCTTGAAAAACAAGTTTGAAATGCAAGTAACCGACCCGCCACTCTTAATCAGGTATGAGCCAGACCAGAACGGCTTAGAAAAGTGTAGAGAGCTTGGGAGAAAAATTGCCGAAAGACTTATTCACAAAGCTTAACATGGTTAATGGATGGAGGCAAACTCTTTGAAATCCAAAAACGAGTTAATAGGGTTTCTTAAAGCGCAAATTAAGGTTGAAAACGAAATTGTAGACTCATTGAATGCTGGTTTAGTGGGAATAAAAAATCCGCCAGTAAAAGGTGTTTTGAAAGGGATATCGCTTGATTCCGTTAAACACGCGGAACTGTATGCTGCAGCCACCGAACTTCTCACCGGCGTAGCTCAAGCTTTGACGCAGGAACATCTTGACAAACAAAAAGCTTTAGTGGAAAAACACATTCGCATGGAAGCTGAACTCATCAAGAAAATTGGAAAAGTATTGCCGAGCGTTGAGGACGAGAAAGTTAAGCTTTTGTTGAATGCAATTTTGGAAGATGAAAAAAGACATCACGAACTTTTGAAAATGGTTCTGGAAATTTTGGTTCGTGGAGAAACAATAACGGAAGAGGACTGGTGGGAACTTCTCTGGAAGAATGTCCCGTTCCATGGAGCACCAGGTGGATAGAGTAGTAAAAACTAACGCGCGGCTATTGTGTGCTTATGACCTCGACTGGGCAAGAGGTTTTGGCACTTTCGACACATGCGCTTAAGCTTTCTTCAACTTCTCCTTCACTTGGGCTGCCTTTTCTATATTTTTCGACTATGCCTGATTTTGCGTCTTCTAGTAGTTTGAAGACTTCGGGACATAGGGCTTCGCATACTCCACATCCTATGCATCCTTCTCGGTTGATGTTGACTTTCAATGGTGTTCACCGATAGCTTTTTATGACATACGGCATATTTAAGATTTCAGCCACAAAACCATAAAAACCAACAAGACTAACATGAAAAAGAAGAGTAAGAAAATGTCTGGTCATCATCACCACGCTCACCACATGCAAGAATTCAAAAAAAGACTCTGGGTTTCCCTAATACTCACAATACCCGTCATGCTACTTTCTGAAATGATTCAAACATGGTTTCCAATTCTCCAAGTTCTGCAAATACCCTACCAAAAAGAAATCCTGCTTTTTCTATCCTTAGCTATCTACTTTTACGGCGGATGGCCATTTCTAAAAGGCTTAGTAGACGAAATAAAAGCTCGACAACCAGGAATGATGACACTGATAGGAACCGCCATAACCGTTGCCTTCTTCTACTCTGCGGGAACCGTTTTCTTTCCATTAGGCATGGACTTTTTCTGGGAACTCGCCACATTAATAGACGTGATGCTCCTTGGACACTGGATAGAAGCAAAAAGCGTCATGGGCGCCTCAATGGCACTGGAAGAACTAGTTAGAATAATGCCCACAACTGCCCACCTATTGAAAAATGGCGAAATCATGGACGTTCCAGTGGCACAATTGAAAACTGGCGACATTGTTCTCGTTCGCCCCGGCGAAAAAATACCATCTGACGGTGTAGTTGTTGAAGGCGAATCCTATGTTAACGAGGCTCTCTTGACTGGCGAATCAAAACCCATCCACAAAGAACTCAGAGACAAGGTAATAGGCGGCGCCATAAACGCTGAAGGAGTTTTGAAAGTAAAAATAGAACGGGTAGGCGAAGAAACCTACTTAGCACAAGTAATCAAACTAGTAAAACAGGCGCAGGAAAGCAAGTCCCGAACGCAGGATTTGGCAAACCGAGCTGCCGCGTTGCTCTTTTATGTAGCACTTGCTGTGGGAATAATAACGTATGCAGCTTGGTCTTTCCTAGGCAGCCCTTTCGTCGCGCTTGAGAGAACAGTGACAGTGTTAGTAATTGCTTGTCCTCATGCTCTTGGTTTGGCAATACCGTTGGTTGTTGCTCTTTCAACATCGATAACCGCTAAAAGCGGCGTTCTCATCCGTGACAGAAAAGCTTTCGAAATGATTAAGGACGTAAACGCGGTTGTTTTTGACAAGACTGGAACGTTGACTTCTGGCAAGTTCGGCGTTAGCGATGTAGTTTCGTTCATTCCAGAAAATGAACTGTTAGAATTAACCTCAAGCGTTGAGCTGAACTCTGAACACATTATAGCCAAAGCCGTGATAGAGTATGCAAAAGAAAAAGGCGTAGAAACTCCCCAAGCTAAGGAATTTAAGGCTTTACCCGGCAGAGGCGCCTACGGAAAAGTGGGCAAGAAAGAAGTTTACGTGGGAAGCATAAACCTTCTCCAAGACATGAAAATAAACGTGAACGACCCGAAAATACGAGAACTGCAAGAACAAGGCAAAACCGTGGTTTTCACAGTTGTTAATGGAAAACTTGCCGGCGCCTTAGCACTCTCTGACAAGATACGCGAAGAATCCCTTGAAGCCATCAAAAAGTTGAAGGAAAAAGGCATAAAAGTTTACATGTTAACCGGAGATTCCGAAGAAGTAGCTCGTTGGGTTGGAAAAGAACTAGGAATAGACGATTATTTTGCTCAAGTTTTGCCGGACAAGAAGGCAGAAAAAATCAAGACATTAAGAGAAAAAGGCTTTAGAGTCGCCATGGTTGGTGATGGCATAAACGATGCTCCAGCACTTGTCACAGCAGATGTCGGAATCGCCATAGGAGCAGGCACAGATGTCGCAATTGAAAGCGCAGACATAATCCTTGTAAGAAACGACCCGCGCGATGTCCCAAAAGTTATAGAACTTTCAAAAAAGACTTATTCCAAGATGGTCCAAAATTTGTGGTGGGCTGCAGGCTACAACATCGTAACAATACCTTTGGCGGCTGGAATCCTGTCCAGCTTTGGCATAGTGTTGCATCCTGCAATCGGCGCGGTGATAATGTCGCTTAGCACGGTGATAGTGGCATTTAACGCTCAGACATTGAGGAAATATGAACCAAAGGGGGTGCAGTTTATGGAGAAAAAACAGTTAGTTACTGATCCAGTGTGTGGAATGAAGATAGAGCCTGAAACCGCCTACAGCAAGATTGAGTATGAAGGGCGCACTGTATATTTCTGTTCGAAACACTGTGAAGAAGAATTCAAAAGAAATCCGAAAAAGTATATATCAAAAGTGAAAAAATAGAAAGCCTAAAACTTTGTTCAGTGCACCCTTAGCCTTAGCTTAGATAATCTTCGCAGATTGAATAAGAAAGTTTTAATAGTTTCGGAAAGTTTACCCAAAAAGGCGAAGTGTATGGCTAAAATAGTGATTGACTATTCAAAGTGTGTCGGAGATCGTGATAAAATTTGCGTGGAGATATGTCCGGTTTCCGTTTTTCGCAATGGGAAATCGAAAAAACCAGCAATTGTGAATGAAGAAAACTGCATTTTGTGCAGAACGTGCCAAGTGAACTGTCCCGGCCAAGCCATAAAAATCTTAACTTAAAATCTTCAGTAATTTGCCTTTACGATTTCTTATTTCAACTTTCAGACCAGTGGTTGCGTCTCTTGTGGCGCATTTTATGCATGGGTCATAAGCTCGAACAACCATTTCTATTCTGTTCAAAAGTCCCGGTTTGATTTCGCCTTTTCGTATGAATTCCGTTGCTGCGTCTTTCACGTTAAGGTTTATAGCCGCACTGTTCACTTGAGTTGGTATTATCAACTTCATGTTTTTTAATCGTCCATTTCTGGTTAATGTGTATTCGTGAGCAAGTGTTCCTCTTGGGGCTTCAACAACGCTTCTGCCTATGCCGCCTTTAGGCTTAACTTTAACTCTGGTGTCAGTTCGTGTTATGTTCTCTTCTTCTAATAGTTCTCGTGTTCTCTCGCAAGCATATAGAAGGTCTATGAGGCGGGCGTAATCGAAAAGTAAGGTAGTATGCGCTGGGCTTCCAAATTTTCGTTTAAACTCTTCCAATTCTCTGTTTGCAAATTCTGTTTTTGCTTTTTTATTCACATTCATTCGGGCGGTTGGTCCAACTTGAACTATTCCTTTTTGGCATCCGAGGGCTTTTAGGCAAGCAAATTTTGCGTAGGTCCATTCATAATGTTTTTCTTCGATGTGTTCCACGTAATCTTGTGCTGTGAACTCTGAGAAGACCTCACCTTTAGGATTTATGATGCGTATTTTGCCATCGTAAAATTCTAGGGCGTCATCTCCCGTTAGAGCCATATAATGTGTCTTGTAGTCTCCGGCTTTTCTAAACTCCTCCCAGTTTTTCTCGAAAAGTTCCTTTCCTAAATTGACTGCCTCTCGCGTGGTTGCACAAGCCTTTTCTGCCGCCTTCAGCAGTTCTTCTCGTTCTTTCTCCTTAAGCGGGCTTATTAAACCACCAGGGATTGTTGATACTATGTGAACTTCACGTTTTCCAATGGTGTCTAAGATTCTAGTTGCAAAACTTCTTAGGGCAATGGCTTTTCTGCCTATTTCCGGGTTTTCCCGCATTATTTGGAAGGCGTTTCTTTTTGACGGGTCCTCTTCCTTTGAAAACCAGAAGTCTGGCAATATCAAGAAAAAGAAGACAAGCGAGTGATTGCTGATTATTTGTCCCATAAGGAGAAGCTCTCGGAGTTTTTTAGCAGTTTCCGTTATTTCTGTTCTGTAAATGCTTTCTATGGCTTTTACTGAGGCAAGCACGTGGGCGGTTGAGCAAACACCGCATATTCTTGAGATTATGAAGGGAAGTCTATCTGCCTCCATGCCATTTAAGAAGTAGTCGAAGCCGCGGATTTCCGTAGCGTAAAAATATGCGTCTGAAACGTTTCCAGCCTCGTCGAGAATTATTGTTACTTTTCCATGTCCCTCAATCCTCGTGGTTGGCGATATAGTTATTTCTCTTTGGCTGGTCAAATGATTCTCTCCCTTGCCTTGAAGCGTTCGAATTTTGAGAAAATGAAGGTGTGAAAGATGAAGGGGTTGCGGTATAACTCTTTCTTCACTTCTTCTTCTGGAATGCTTGTTCTTTTTGATATTACCTTAACAAGGAAAGAATACAAGTCTCGTGAACGATACAACAAAGAATCAGTGGGTCCTCTACATCCAAAACATGTGAAGCCTGCTCTTGGGCATGGTGCGCCGCAACCTTCACGCGTCAAAGACCCTAAGCACATGAAGCCTTGGCTGACTAGGCAAAGGTTTGGGTCTGCCTCTTTCTCATATATTCCATAAAGGTGGTCAAGTTTTGCTGCGATTATTTTTCTGTTGCATTCTATGCAGACTACACTTTGGTGGCGGATTGGCGGTTTTCCGCTTACTATGCTTTTTAAGCTGTGAACTATGAGGAAAGGCATGGGTGGGCATCCTGGAATATAATAATCAACATCAACGAAGTTGCATATTGGATACATCAAATCCTCAAGTTCTGGAAGCTTACTTGTTTCTGGAACGAAGTATTCTTTTTCCAAGAGCTTCTTGACGGAGATTACATTGCCTAAGCTTGTTATTCCGCCATGAGTTGCGCAGATTCCTAACGCAACAAGGATTTTGCATTTGGCTCGCACTTCTCTAATTAATTTCTCATCTGCTTCTGTTCTAACTCCACCTTCAACTATTGCCAAATCAACTTCTGGAACCTCTTTCAAATCAACAAATGTAGGTGAGTAAACTATGTCAAAATCCTGCGAAAGAATTTCTAGCAAAGCGTCGCCGGCATTTAAAAAGGAGGACACACATCCCGCGCAACACGTAAGAGAAACTATGTTAACCTTCACGAACTCCACCTCGCCCTTAATTCTTTAGAAGCCTTATTGTTTTTATGAGTTGTGCACAATATCTATTGCGAGGTTTCAACGGGCATGTTTTCTCTGTTTTTCTGCTTCAGAGATATAAGAAGTGTCCGGTGCCGGCAGATAAGAAGTTTCTTTGTAATTGACAAAGCGTGTTGCGACTACTAAAGTTTCCCCGGTTATTTTGTGTATTTTCTCTAAAATTGATGCCACTTGAATGCCTTTGGCTGTTAACGAGTAAGTCTTGGGTTTCTTTCTGCTGAAAATCATCTTTTTCCCTTTAAGTCTTCGAAGATATTTGTATGTTCTTCTCAGCGAAATCATGGCTTTTTCTGCAAGTTTCTGTGCTGATATGCCGTCGTTTGTTATGTTTTCATAAATTTTTCTTTCTGTTGGAGAAAATCTTGCTTTTTCTGGTTCTCTTTTTGTTTTGAAATAGAAGACGTGGTCTTTTTCTTTTGTTGTTTCTATTAACCCATTTTTGTGTAATCGGTTTAAGACTCTGGCGATGCTTTTTGCCGGAATCACGGTTTTGAAATCGTGAAAAGTTTTTGGCGTGTTTAGCAGTATTTGTAAGGTCTTTTCTTCGTAACATTCGGAGTGAGGCGGCAAAACATCTTCAAGGTCGCAATTTTTAATTACTTCTAAGAGTTGGCGTCCGAAGGATGTTATATAGTAGCGGTTATTTTTTTCCTCAATTAGTCCAACTTTCAGTAATGGGGTTATGTATTCGTCTTGTATTGTTTGCAGGCTATGGGTGTAACCGATTTTTTTGAGCTCTTGTTGGATATTATCTATTGAATGATGTCCTTTTGAAATTAATTTCCAATTGTGCAGTCGCCTTTTGTTTTTTAGAGTGTTTAGCAATTCTATAGTGAAGTTTGGGTTGCTTATTATCTTATGGAGTCTTCTTAGTTCGTTCTTTGAATTCCAAATTCTACAGTTTGTCATGCAAACAATCGGTGTAGGTGGATGGCAGATTTTGCATGCTTCCTCCCATTCTCTCACACTTTCTGCTAGGCTTGCTTGGGTTTCTGCCCGTTCATGCAGGTTTGGGTGGGTTTCGGTCTTCATGGTTGACCGGACACTTCTGACGTATGTCATGGCGTTCTTGGGGGAGAAAGGAGGGTTTTGTTAGAAGTTAGTTTTAGTTTGGTTTCGTCATGACATACGTCATAAACAATATGACATACGTCATCCTTATATATCTTTCCTCCGAAATATGTTAAACGGTGCAAAACACTTGATACTTCCATGCGAAGTCGCAGCCAAATCAATCGTGCCCGCTGTGAAAGCGTTAATGGCAAAACAACTCGTCGAAAAACACGACCTCAAACAAGACAAGGTAGCTGAAATTTTAGGAATATCCCAGTCCGCCGTAAGCAAGTACACTCGAAATGTCAGAGGCTACGTAATAAAAATCGACAAAACACAAGAAATAGAATCTCTAATAAACCAGATGATTGACCTTCTCCTAAACGGAACATATCCAAGAGAAGAGTTCCTAAGATATTTTTGTCAAATTTGCATAATTATACGAAAAAAGGGTTTAATGTGCCAATACTGCAAGAAAGCAGACCCAAACATCAAAATAGAAGAATGCCATTTCTGTCTGACATAAAATAATCCGATAATAAATGAGAACGAGAGGAACATACTTTAGGTTTAGATATTACTATATTTTACTTAAGAATGCTTTTATAGTTTCATACACAGACATCACCGTTGCAATCAAAATGGTTGCTAAAGAGAACACGTAATCTCTCGTCAATATGTGAGGCTTAAAGAAAATCGTTAATATTGTTAGAGCAGCTATAAAGAAAACTGTGTAGAAGAAGTATCGAGGTATGAGGGCTCGTTTCAATCTGACGAAGTTCTCCAAAAAAAATACGGTCTGCAACATAGCCATTCAAATGTTTCTTAACTAATCCTGCTTCTTCCAGTTTGTTTATATGATAAAGTGCAAGGGTGGGGCTACTTAGTTTTAAAGCTCTCTGAACTTCACGTATTCCGACAGGTTTATTATTCTTCAAAATGAATCGATAGACTTTTAATGTGAGCCCTCTTAAAATGTCGCGTTGTTCGCCCAAAACTCTTCGCCTCAAAAGAAGTGAGTTTTGCCAATATTTTTGAATATCGTTGTTCAAAAAACTTGAACATCTGCTCAAAGAATTTTGGATATTGTGCAAAAACATAGAATTAAATTTATGTATACTACTCTCTTTTTTTGGTGATTTGATGAATTCGCGGAAAGAAATGCTGATTGCTGCAATCTTAGCGATTCTGCTAGGCACAGGACTTGGCGCCGTAAGCTATTCTTACTTTGCAGAGATGCCATCCCCGCAACCTCCTGTGAGAATGTTGGATATTTACACACAGAAGGGCGGATTAGGTTTAAATGAGTCCGGAGGAATATTCGAACCTTTTGACATAGTCAATGTTTATGCCTTTCTAATCAATGGAAACACTGCTATAAGGGGTGCGCAAGTGACATTTATTTTGAAGAATCCGGAAAACACAGAAATATTAGAGACTAGTTCAACAGATGATTCAGGTATTGCTACGATTGATTTTACATTATCATCCGAGCACTTTATCAGTGGGGTATGGCAAGTTTCGGCACACGCAAATATTGATAGTGAAGTCGTCAAAGATTTCCTTAGCTTCGAGTGTCATTCGTTAAATGCTCAAATACATGTTTATACAAAAAGAAAGGACACAATCAACACGGTTTTTCTGCCGAAAGACAATGTCTCTATAGAAGCCGAATTGTCATACAAGGACAATCCGGTTAATGATGTCCAAGTTATGTTTGAAGCTAGATTTCCCAATGGTACGGTTTTTCTCACTCAATCTTCTTTAACCGACAATTTTGGCGTCGCGTCTGTCACATTCCAAATACCCTGGTCTTCAGAAAATGTTTTGGGCGTTTGGCACATAATGGTTGAAAGCACTGTTTACCAGCAACCTGTCAATGCGACAGTGGATTTTGAATGCCGGCTTCTCCCCATAGTGTTAGATGTGTACACTCAAAAAGGAGGACTCGGGCAGAACGAGCCAAGTGGATCTTTTGTTCTGAATGAAACGGTGTACCTATACGCAGAAATCAGAGACTCACTGAATGAAACTATACCAGAAAAAATAGTTAGTTTCGAGATTAGAGGTCCAAACGGAACAACAACTCTCTGGTATGTGAAGTCCACTAATTCATCCGGAATTGCCACCGCACTCTTTCGGATACCACCTGTGGAGGATTCCATTGGAATATGGGAAATCTACGCAAGAGCAGAATTCACTGATACAGTTATCCTCGGCACAGTCACCTTCAAATGCGAAAGTGTATAACTGACACAATCCCATTTTTTCAATTTTCGATTTTTATTCTTGACGCGTTCAAAACGCAGTTTTAATTATAGCTAGCTCAATAAATTTATTAGAGCAAAAGTGAAACAAGCTTTTGAGGTTTACAAGTGTCTTCATACGATGAGAAGGCGGTTCTTGACATTCTCGAAAAAGTCAGCAAAAGCGTTGTTAACATAAGCACAATCAAACTTATTCACTCCATATTCTATCAAGTGGTGCCAGTAAAAGGAATGGGGTCAGGAACCATAATCGACCCTAAAGGCTACATACTGACCAACAATCATGTGGTCGGCGGAGCAGAAAAAATAGCGGTAACTTTATGGAATGGCGAAATGGTTGAAGGAACCCTTGCTGGAACATGCACCGTACACGACATAGCAGTGGTCAAAGTTGACAAAGAAGGACTAACCGCAGCGGAACTAGGGGATTCAGATACGTTGAGAGTAGGTCAAAGGGTGTACGCTATCGGAAATCCCTTCGGCTTGGCTGGCGGTCCTTCAGTGACTTCTGGCGTAATAAGCGCCGTAAACCGAACTATAGAGTCTCAAAATGAAATGTTAGAGAATCTTGTGCAGACAGACGCAGCCATAAACCCTGGAAACAGTGGTGGACCGCTAGTGAATCTTGAAGGAAAGGTTGTTGCGATAAACACGGCAATAGTGCCCTTTGCTCAAGGAATAGGCTTTGCAATACCAATAAACTCTGCAAAGGAATGCACAAACGAAATAATAAAGGGCAGAGTTTATGCAAGACCGTGGCTGGGCATAATAGGCTTAAGCATCACTGATGAAATAGCGCGTTACTATGACTTGCCCATAGACCATGGCGTTTTTGTGACCAGAGTCTCTGAAGGAAGCCCAGCAGACAGCGTGGGAATCGAGACTGGCGACATAATCTTCAGAATGAACAACACTGAAATCAATAGAATAGAGGATTTAGTTAGGGAAATTCACAAAAGAAAAGTTGGAGAAAAAGTCGAAATCCTCGTTCTTCGCAGGGGCAGAGAGCATTACTTTGAAGTTGCCTTGGACAGGATGCCATAAAACGCATAACACTCGTTTATGAAAGTGTAAACTTCTCAGAGAACATTTTTCTTGAGTTTGCGCAATCGAAATGATAAATAATGCTTAAGTAAATTTCAAAATCAACCAGAAATTGGAAGCGCGGTGGAGATGTCTTCGGAAGAAAAGATAAAGACGAAACCTAGTCTTTCATTAGCTGCTTTAACTTCTTTCTTAGCTTCCTTTCTAATAGCCAGAGCGTTCACTAGCTTTTACCCAAAGGTTGTTTGGGAAATCAGCGGTTTTCATATTCACCATTTCTGGTATGGTTTAATAATGCTTGCAGTAGGCGGCTGGCTTGGAATCAGCGTGGAAGATGAGAGGCTTAGCCGAGTTGCAGCGATTTTTTATGGCGCTGGAGGCGGACTAATAGTGGATGAGATTGGGTTGCTGCTTACGCTTAGTGCGCAGGCTTATTGGGCTGATTTCACTTACACGTTTGTAATTGTTTTCTTAGCTGTTGTGTCTATGGTTGCCTTGGTAAGCAAGTATAATAAAGTAATACGTGCTGAAGTCGCTCATTTCTTAAGTAGTAACGGGGGTCTCTATTTTGGAGTTTTTCTCGCAGCAATTTCTGTGGCATTTACTTTGGAAACTGACAACCCGATAATCATCACAGTATCAAGTGTACTGACTTTTGTGGCGGTCATTATTATTTTAGCTTATTTTGTTCAGAAAATCAGAAAAAGACGTTAGATGCTTACAGCATCATTCATCATTCTTCTTTAAGTCGCCTAACCCAGTCAACCAGCCTCTCTAACAATTGTCTTATTTTCTTCTTCGTTTTCTCATCTCTTAAGTTGCCTTTTTCATCAATTTTTTCGTCAACAGACGCCACTATGACTTCTGGTCTGTTTATTGCATGCATGTTAAGAGCTACAAGAACCTGGCGCAAATGGTATTGTGCTCTTGCTCCACCAAAAGTTCCTGTAGAAGCGCTCATTATAGCCACTGGCTTGTCTTCAAAAGAGTTGTCTCTTGGTGGTCTTGAAGCCCAATCAATTGCGTTTTTGAGAACGCCGGGCACGGAATAGTTATGTTCTGGCGTCGCAATAAGTAGCGCATCTGCCGCTTTGATTTTTGCTTTAAACTCTTTAACTATTTTGGGCATGTGGTTCTCTAAGTCTTGATTGAAAGGCGGAATTCCTTCTAGGTCGAAGATTTCGAGCTTTACGTTTTTTGGTAACAGTTCCAAGGCTGCACGTAAAAGTGCCTTGTTGAAAGAGTCTTTTCGTAAGCTTCCGGCGAAACCTAAAATGGTTATCGGTTTATCCATGGATACGT
>JAIMAA010000050.1 GCA_023512225.1 Candidatus Bathyarchaeota archaeon | reverse complement strand
CTAGTAAACCAAAAACCTAGAGGATAAGGTCCGTATTGCAATGGAAAACACCCAAAAATTCTCTTAGCTAGTGAAAGGCTGATTGAACCTATTTATAAGGGGGCTATAGTAACCGCAGAAGCAACAGACACATCCTTTAAATCTCCTAACACACTCACTTACTCTCCTATGTCAACCAAAAACGCCATCATAAACAAAGCCCTACACTACTTCAACATAGAAGGCTGGAACTGCGCCGAATCCGTCTACATGGCAATCTTCAAAGAATACTACAAAATAGACGTAACACCAAAAACCGTCACCGCTTTCGGCGGCGGCATCGCAAGAACAGGAAGCATCTGCGGCGCAGTAAACGTTGCCATAATGGGCATAAGCCAAAAGTACGGCAGAACCAGCCCAAAACAACCTTTCATCCGCACGCAACGCCCAGTCTTCCAGTTCCTAAATAAAATTCTTGACCAATACGGCTCCTTAAGCTGCGCCAAACTAAAACAAACCCAACATGACAAACTAGAAAACAAAATCCGCGAACAAGACGCAAAAGAAAACCTCTGCACACCCCTCATAAAAACAGTAATCCAAACCTTCCTAGCCATAGCCGAAAACAACAACCAATCACATACATAGCAGACCTCAAATAGACGGCTCTAACACAATCGCACGCACAAAATTGTCAAGCAAGTAAAAACTTCCAACAAACAACACAAGCATAGCCATAAAACCTTTTATTCACGCACCCAAAAAGATGTTCTGCAAGGTGCCCAAAACATGACGTTAGAAACAGCAAAAATTTTAGGCGGAATAGGCGCAGTACTAATGCTCGTCTCACCCATAGGCATGCACACGGGAATAGTAGGCATAGCAGGCGTAATCCTCGTCCTAATAGCCTTAAGCAAATTTGCATATCACTACAAAGAACCCGGCATATTCAACAACGTCATCTACGGAATAATCACCGCAATAGCAGGAATAGCAATATTCATCAGCGTCCTGGTAGTAGCTGCATACGACCTAATAAAAACACTAGGGCTCGACGTCAGCTGGACAGACTGGACAATATTCCAAAGAATCAAATGGCAAGAAATCTTCACATGGGAAACTTTCGCACCATACATCATAGTCATAGTTCTCGACCTAGTCATGCTCTTCGTGCTGTTCGTAGTTGCATCAAGCTTTCTCAGAAGGTCATTCAGCCTTCTCGGCGAAAAAACAGGCATACACGCCTTCAAAACCGCGGGATTCCTAATCTTCTTAGGCGCAATACTAACAATAATAGCAGTAGGCTTACTCATAATGTGGATAGCCCTAATATTCCTCGCGATAGGCTTCTTCTCCATAAAAACAACCTAAATCAGTCCAGCCTATCTTCCATTTTTTTGATGCACCAAAAATCAGCGGCAGCGCACGCCAAAATCTCTGCTTCCACGCAATATTTTAACCCTCACCCGCGCAACATACAACATCCCAACAGCTAACAACACGCCCAACAAGACCGCGCCAGCAACAGAAAGGTCATAACCAAACCTACGCTCCCCAACACCATAAGCGTAATACAAACCCAAAAGAAACAAAACAACACCAACCAAAAACAGAAACAAAAGAAGCCACCACCAAAAAAACCAATACCAAGCCCTACGCATTTGTCTCCACCCTTAATCTAATTAAGAATTCAAGCTATTTATAAGGGGGCTATAACTCAACGCAAGCCAAAAAAGAACAAACCATAAAGAGCAGAAAATCCTTGATACGCGCAGACCTCCATGTCCACACAAACTATTCGGCAGATGCAACAATCAACCCAAAAACCCTCATAGACCAACTAAACGCACACCCAACAATCAAAGCCATAGCAATAACAGACCACAACACAACCGAAGGCTACCATCACGCAAAACAACTAGCATCCGCATATCCTGACATACTCATAATCCCAGCAGCAGAAATAACCACAACACACGGCGACATAATAATCCTCGGCACAGCAGAACTCCCACCCAAACCATGGACGCCGCAAAACATCACAAACCATGCAAAACAAAACAACGCCATAACAATCGCAGCCCACCCATACCGCACATACGGACTCGGCGACGCCGCAAAAAACTACCAGATAGACGCCATAGAAACCTTAAATGGCACCTCACCCACAAACATAAACAAAATGGCAGAAAACCTCGCCAAAACACTGAACCTACCAGGCGTTGCGGGAAGCGACGCACACTACATAGATGAACTATGGACGGTGTACACGGAAATCCAAGCACCGCTGGACATTAACGAAATCCTAAAAGCCATAAAAAACGGCAAAGTCAAAACCGCATACGCCCCAAAGTCAATACATTTTTAAAACACCAAACAGAATCAATACTCCATTAGTAGTTGAACACTCATGACACCATTACAAGTGGGATTCCTAGGTGGAACACGCGAAGTAGGCAGAATCGCCATAACAGTGAAAACCGAAAAAACACAAGTTTTGCTAGACTACGGGGTAATGCTAAACCACAAACCCGGATTCCCAATGCATGTGCCACCAAAAGATGTTGATGCAGTAATTCTAACTCACAGCCACCTTGACCACTCAGGCGCAGTCCCAATATTCTACATTCACGAAAGAAAACCGCTATACACAAACAAACTCAACCTAGAACTAACCCAAATACTAATCGCAGACTTCATCCACCTATCAAGTTACTACTTACCATTCGAATACCTAGAACTAAAAACCATGACACGCAGCAACAAACACGTAGACTACAACACCAAAGAACAAATCGGAGACATCAACTTCCAACTCGTAAACGCTGGACACACGCCAGGAAGCGCATCAATACTAATCGAAGCAGAAGGAAAACGAATACTCTACACAGGCGACTTCAACACCACAGACACAAGACTCTTGGAAGGCGCAAAAATGCAATATGACGATTTAGACGCCGTAATAATCGAAAGCACCTACGCAAACGAAGACCACACAGAACGTCTAGAACTTGAAAAACGCTTCGTCGATGAAACCACTGATATAGTCGAAAAAGGCGGAACAGTCCTCGTCCCAGCCTTCGGCGTCGGCAGATCACAAGAAATCGCATGCGTACTAACAGCTCACCATTTTGAATATCCAATCTTCATGGACGGAATGGCACGAGAAGCAAGCCGCATAATACTCAACTACAAAGAGTTCCTTAGAGACCCCAAACTCTTCAACGACACAATGCACACCGTTGAATGGATAGAAGGTTGGAGAGACCGCAGAAAAGCCACAAAAACACCATGTGCAATAATTTCGCCAGCTGGCATGCTTAAAGGCGGACCAGCAGTGTTTTATACGTCAAAAATAGGAAAAAAAGCGCATAATGCAATCTTCCTAGTCAGTTATCAAATTCCAGGCACGCCGGGAAAGGAGTTGTTAGAGAAAGGTGTGTGTTTGATTGATGGAAAAATGAGAAAGGTGAAGGCGCGAGTTCAACATTTCGACTTTTCATCCCATTGCGGAGCAACTCAGCTTAAAGAAGCAGTTAAAGAACTTGGGGGAAACCCGAAGGTTTTTGTGGTTCATGGTGCAGAAGGAAACTGTGAACTGTTTGCAAAATGGATAAAGAACGAGTTAGGATTGGAAGCCACGGCTCCCAGAGTTGGTGACATAGTTAAGCTTTAACGAGTGAAACTATGAAGATTGGAATTCTGCAGATTGGACAAGTGGATTCTTACATAGTGGATAGAGTTCAAGAAAACTTGAAAATGATTTTTTCAGAAGCAACATGCACAGTCATAGATGAGAAGATTTCAATTCCTAAAGAAGCCTTAGACAAGGCAAGAAACCAGTATCGCTCAGACATTATCTTGAACAGAATTCACGTTTATGCTGAAAAAGAAGAAAACTTTGAGAGAATTTTGGGGATTGTGGATGTTGACATCTTCGTTCCACAACTGAACTTCGTTTTCGGAGAAGCGGAATCCCCCGGAAAAGCAGCCTTGATATCATTGTGGAGGTTAAGACCGGAATTTTATGGCAAACCCGCAAACGTAGAGCTTTTTCTGGAGAGAAGCACAAAGGAAGCGGTGCATGAGGTTGGGCACACGTTGGGTTTGCGGCATTGTTCTAATCCGTTTTGTGTTATGTATTTTTCAAATTCCATTTTCGAAACTGACAGAAAACAAAGCTTATTCTGCAATAAATGCTATCTGAAAGCTGAGAAAACCATCAAAGGCATGGGTAAGCATATTGAACGGCAAGTTTAGGGTTAAGCCGGTACATTTGGTGCCTATTTTAGCAAGTCTCCTATTTGGGTTGCTTTGTGCTTTTCTGCTTCTGACGTTTTCCATGGAAATCTATGGGGTTACGCCATTTCCAGAGGGCATTGGGTCTTTGGGTAATGCGCTTTATTTTGTTGTCTTGGTTGGAGTTGGTGCGTTGCTGTTGTATCTGCTTGTTAAGAGGAAAAATCGTAGATTGATTAATTTGATTACTGGTTTTGCTTTGACGACTGCGGTTTTTATGCTTTCGGTTGTTTATCTTTCGGCTGTATTTTCAAACTTTGCGGTTGTGTATGCTGATGTTTTGATTTTGACGTTATCCTTGCTTGTGACAGTTTCTGCGTATTTTGCAATTTTTCGGGCTAGAAGTGGAATTTATAATTTTACGGTTCTTTGTCTGGGTGGTGCTTTAGGGACGTTTTTGGGTTTTTCAATTCCAACCTTGAGTGCAATGTTTATTTTGGGTTTTCTGGCGATTTATGACGCTTTTGCCGTTTATTATGGACCTGTTGGAAAAATAGCTCACAGTGGACTTGAGCAATTGCGTGGTTTGAGTTTTTCTTTTAAGGACGTTCAGATGGGTTTGGGTGATTTGACGTTTTATTCCATGTTGACAAGCAGGGTGCTTTTTGATTTTGGTCCAATTTTCTGTTTTGTTTCTACGGTAGGCGTCTTGGTTGGCGTCTTTTTTGCTTTTAAGATGTTGGAGAAAAAAGGAATGTTTCCCGGATTGCCTTTTCCAATAGCATTAGGTTTAATACCATTGATAATATTGTTTTTTATCTGAAAAAAGCTGAAGATATAAGGCTGAAAAGGATAATTAACTTGATTTATTAATGAGAAGGGAAAGATGTTGAGGGGTTTCGGTAAAAAATTGCTGGTTGTCTTGAGCATTCTGATTGTCGTGTCTGTAACTTTATACTTTTACGTTACTCGTTACATTTCAATTACTGACAACATTGCTCCACAATGGAAAAATCAAAATCAAAGCAAAACATGGGTTTTGCAGGGCGAACGCGTTTCTCTACAAGCTGATGGCAGAGACAACCTTTTACTTCGCAAGGCTGTTCTTTCAACAAACGAAACTGGAGTTTGGAGAAACGAAACGGAATACGCGTTTATGTGGAGACAAAAAGCCGTTTTCGGTTTCGACAATTTTGGCACTGCAACATATGAAGATGGAGTGTTGTATGCGCCTTCAAAAGGAGACAACAAAGTTTACGCGGTAAACGCTTCTAATGGCAATGTTATTTGGAGCGCCATGGTCAGACAATGCGATGCTTCTCCATACATAGACGGTGATGTTATTTATGTTGGCGAATGCATGGGTCCTGACCATGAACCTATACCGTTTCCAAAAGCAATGGCGTTAAACAAGACCAATGGTGAAGTAGTTTGGGAGTTTATTGAGCCAAATAATTCTACTTGGGTGGGTTCACCTGTTGTTCATGGGGATTATGTTTATTTTACAACTTACGGTTCTGGAGTTTATGCTCTAAACAAAACTAACGGAACTCCTATTTGGCATCGGGACATCGGAAACATAGTTTGTTCTGTTGCATATCATAATGGAATGGTTTTCGTTTCAGCATATGAGCCAGCTGGACAATACTGTTTCAATGCGACGACTGGAGATACAATATGGCAGAAAAACTATGGGTCATCTTGGGATTCTTCACCAATAATCTACGAAGGGATAATTATCCAAGTTACACGCAACGCCACTACTGGATTATGGTCAACTTACGTGTTGAACGAGACAAACGGAGATTTTATAAGGAAATTTGAAGGGAAAGGAAGCTGCAGCACTCCTTTGGTGCATGATGGCAAAATATTCATTCCAAGCAATGACTGGCGCATCTGGGCTTTTGATTCCTTGTCTGGAACTGAATTGTGGCACACGATAGAACTTCACGATGGAACATTGCAAGATTACAGTTATTGCAGCCCAGCTGCGGCTGGTGAAGCAATCTATTATCAAGCTTTGAATGGAACTTTTTACGTGATAGACGAAATAGACGGTAGTGTTCTTTGGTCCTATAATCTAGGAGGATATGGTTTTGGGAGCCCAAGCGTTGGCGATGGATGTGTTTTTATCACGAATGATTCTGCGCTTTACGCTTTTAGGATAGGACCAGGTGTTGGCAATTGGCGCATGTTTTGTGGTAATGATTTGCATCAGAGTGTTTCAGAATATGGCGTAGAGTATGTACGATATCCGTTGACGGAGCCTAAGGATTTCGCTAGTTTATTTAATGTTTGGGTTACTGCGAAGTTTGTCTGGTGCAATAAGACGATTGCTTCGGATGCGATAGCGTGGAGAATCTACTTTTTTGATGATGCTGGAAACACGAATGCTACTGACGTGATGGTTTTCCGTGTTAGATTGCCGGTGCAAGAGATGGCTATGGTTAATTCGTTGTTCAAAGTAAAAGCGTAATTCTTCTTTTGCCTTAGCTGCTTGAGAGCACCATTCGTGTGGAGTTCACGTCAACTTCCACTATCTTGCAGTTTTTGAATTCTTTTGATTCTCCAAGCACGTTTTTGACGAGAATGCGGTTACTTTCCATTTTTGCGTAAATGACATCTTTGAAAACTGTTTTTCCGTTGAGTATTACAGTGAATTCGCACATTCACACCACAACCGACAACAAATAAAATGCACTAAGTTATAAACGTAATCTTTAGTTCTTTTCTATTTGCGTATCTGAGATAAGTAGTTATAATCCACGAGTATTATAGGTTTTAATTCTTGTATGAATGTTTAAAAGATGAAAGTCATGCCCAAGAAAAAGAAGCCCGACAAGTCTTCGGACGTCAACATATTTCAAATTCTTACGGAAACGGCTGAAAAAGAGAAAAAGAAGCGCAGAGAGGAACTTTTAGCTCCGTTGGGCATAAAAGAGTTTTTTGTTGAAGGGAAAATAACGATTGACAAGCGAACATGCAAGGGTCTCGAATGCAAACTCTGCATAAAAGCTTGCCCAACTAACGCTTTGTTCTGGAAAAGCGGAGAAGTTGGAATAACAGAAGACTTATGCATTTACTGTGGCTCATGCATCTTAAACTGCATTGTGGATGATTGCATAAAAATTATGAGAAAAAGACAAAATGGACAAACTGAACGCTTCAGCAAACCGAAAGATTTCGTAACTCTGCAACATGGCATCTGCGCAAGAAAACGCTTTGAAAGAATTAACGATGTGTTCCCAAAACCAGAAACCTACCTTGAAAAGTACAAGTCAAAATAATAAATGCTTTACAAACGCGTGATTTTTGAAGTTGTCTACGGGAACTTTATTGGATGCTATGATTTTAATGCCTTCGGTTGTGAGCTAGCCCCCCTTATATATAGGTTGAACCCCCTCCTCCTCCTCCTCAGGAATCAAATAGAATCAAATCATAAATGTCAAGAATCAAAATTCCTCATTGCTATCAAAGACAGTGGTAGAAAGCATTATTCAAGTTAATCAAACAAAAGAAAGGTAAGTAGATGTTCATTTATTATAATCCTTTTAAGAGATTTTTTCGTCGGTTAGAATAGTGTTGAGAAAAGACTGCCATAATCATCATAATTACAATTCCCAAAATTATAAAGAGGAAGTTAATAAAGCCTGCAATAGGAGAGCTTGAAGGAAGTCGAATAACAAATCCCATTAGAAACACTACGACACCGAGAATACAACCTACAAATGCTTCTGTTTCTTTATGCCTCGCTTCTACAATCTTCTCTTGTAACATTATTGTGTTCGTTTGCAAAGGCGAACCACAAGAAGGGCAATAATTTGTTTTTTGAGGTATTTCCTTTCCACATTTAGGACATACTTGTATGTCTTTCACTTTATTCACCAAAAATAAGGGTTACTAAGAAATTCAACTTATATTTTGTGAATTCAAAAATAAGATTACTAGTAAATTTACACTACATAGTCTCTAACTTTAGCCTTCTCAGAGATTTTGTATCTTTCTTGTGCTACTGCTAGCCTCAGATAGCTTAATTTGGCTTCTGAATCGCTTATGTCAAAGCTTTCTTCCTTCAAAGCCTTTTCATCTTTAAGTTTGATAATTTCCTCAAGTATAGCTCTTCTGGATTTCTTTCTAAATCTTCTTCTTCTTACCATGTTCATCCCCCTTTGGTCTCTTCCAGAACTTTGTCCATCCTATTGCCCAGACTGTCCACATAGGTAGCATAGAGCACAAGTAAAATTCCGCTCTGTAAGGTTGCATTAGGTTTCTCATGTTGTATGTTCCGAATATTGCTATTGAAGCCAAGATGGTTATTATTTGCAATGGAATGAGAACCAGTAGAACTTTGAAGTTAAAGCACTTAAAGTATTTCCAAAGATAGATGACAATTATCGTTGAGAATGGCAGTCCTACGACAGCCAAGAATGTCCATAGATACAGTGGATTTCCATACATTAAAAATGCTATCATTCCAGAAATCATGTCTAACATTTGATAGTAGAATATCAAAGGGAATATTGACATCGTTATAAGCATTGGTATTTTTACAACGGAAAATGGATTTAGGTGTTTGTATGCAGTTTTAGCACCGTAGATAAGCATGCAACAAAAGATTGTCAGAGTAACTACGTTTAAACCACTTTGCCCAAGTATGTCTGCTTCAGACAGCCATTTGATTATGTCCCATATTATCATGCATCTTTCCTCTTAAATCTCTGATTTAAGATGGTTAGCCTTCATTGATAGCTCATTATAACTTTCTGTAGTGCCATCCTTTTTCTGAACCTCTATGCATCCGTAAAGTATGTTGTCTTTTTTCAAAAGTTATTATTCCACGAATAGGCTTAGGCTTAAGCTTACATTGTGTATGTTCTAAATCCAAGTAAGGGCAATTAGCCTTAATGCAGAAGGATAGCTTAATGAATTTAGGGTAAAGCCTTTTTCTACATTTAGCATTATCACAGATATTAGGAACTATCTCAATGTCATGGTCGAAGTCAATAAAGTCAACATTTTCTTGAACAGATTCAATAGCCTTCATTTGTTCATCGCTCAAGGTATAGGTTCTCCTTTTACAATATGCATTTAGGCAAGTCATTCCAATAGCACAAGGTAATTTAGGCTTACGTATTGTGGGAGCTAATATTTCTGTGTCTTCTGATTTAAAATGTTTCATGTAAATCACTACCGTTTCATCTATGAAACGTGTAGGTCACTAACCTACGTTCTTGTACCATGCCCGCCATCTTAGATATTCAAAAACTCCTTCATTGTCTCCATTTGGAATGTACTTGAAATATTTTGGATAGTCTATTTGCTTGTTCTTTCGGCTAACTCTCTCTGTTATGAATCCTTGAAAACGCATCTTAACGAACTTCTTGTCAACAATCTTATCTTTCAAGGCATTGTTTATGTGCAACATTATTTCTTGCCAAGGTAAATGTTCTCCAAAGATTATTGAAAAATTGTAAAGCCTGTTTCCGTATAAGTCTAGCTGAAAGCTATCGCTTGTCTTCATTATCAGCACAGAACCTAATCGATACTTCTTAGCATACTTCTTAGCCCATTCAACAACTTCATCGGGTTTCTTTAAGTCAGCATCTAGCATCAGATAGTCTGATGTTGTAAAACCTACAACTACCGTTCCATCTATGGAACGTGTAGGAACTACGGACATTTAAAATCACTCTCTTTTGTTTAGATAATGGCGATACCAGTCTTCAAGTATTCCATTGATTTCTTTAAGTTCTTTTAGAATTTCTTTCAATAACTTTTCATTGTTTTTCAATGTCTTATCCCCTCTTAATCGAATGGCGTTGGATAGTCCATTCGAACATCATAGTCCAAAATCCTTCTTATACGTACCCAAGGAACGCTAAATAGTTCATGGAAACTGTAGAACGTCTGTCGTCTCTTATGGTACGGTAAGGTCTTTTCATACTTTATCTTGTTGCATGTATGCGTGATTAGGCGGTACATCAGTTTACGGCTCAGTCTTGGGCTAACTCTTACTTGGAACTCAAAGCCTCTTACTTCTCCAGTTAAAGTCCTGAACCTTCCATAAAATCTAGCATACATCCTTCTCCTTCTTGGCAGATGTCTTCTTCTGTGCCTGTAAAGTCTATCTCCAATAGACATTCTTAATCACCTCTCTTTTTAGCTGGTTTCTTTCTATTCCTTTTGAACTTTCCAAAGGAGACTCTGTCCCTTTTGAAAGTTTCAAAAGGGACTCTTTTCGATAAAGGGACATCTTCATACATCAAGTCGATGGATTCTTCGTCTTCTGGAGTAATTCCCACTTTTAACGGCTTTGGAACCCATTCTGTCCTTTTCTCTGCAAACATAATCCTTCTCACTTCTCCTAACTCTTTTTCAGTTTCGTCTAACTCCTTTCTTAATTTCCTTTCACGCCTTCGTTGTTCCTTTACCCATTCGGGTTCTACAGCCAATCTTATCGCCTCTAGCCATGTTAATCCCTTCTCGTTCTAACTCTTCTACGTTTCTTCAATGGCAATGGTGGACCAAGAATGTACAGGCTATAGTCTATTCTGCTTCTTTTCTTTCTACTTCCCATAATAACAATCACCTACTATGTACCGCTTTTAGTTAGAAAGTTCGATAGGTTAGCTAGGTATATAGGGCGGATATATGGTGCTGTATAGTTAGCCTCGGATATAGTATCGTAACCGATTAAACTTTCTAACTTACTCTTTTTCATCGAGTGCACCTATCCTTTTAGCCTTCTTTCTGTAGTAGCTGATGGTAGAATAGTAGCTTCTGGGTTTGTTTAATAGGTGACAAATGTCCTCGTAGCTCCTTCCTTGTTTTAAAAATTCTATAACTCTGGGCTCGTCTGGAACTTCTGGGTCTATGTTATAGTATCTTAACATCCGTACAAGTTTTATGTCATCATCACAAATTCGGTTTCTTTTGTTTATTCTTGCATTTTCCGATATAATAGCCGTTACTATGTCTTGACATTCAATAGGGTTTCTAACAGCTAGTGCTGAGTATTCATCTGCGTAGAACTCTATCTCTTTTTTGTACTCATTAAGATTTCTTATCGTTCTGTTATAATGCTCTGTTATCTTTTCCTTTAAAGGTAACGGCATTTGAGCTGTCTTTTCATAGTTAGCTTTGCATCTTCGATTTGCTTCTCTATTTAGCCAACCATGGACAACGAAAAGCCTGTTTCCTAAAGTTGCCCTGAACAGTTCATTTTTGTAATAGGCAAAAGAAGGTGTCGCTAAATTTACCAAAAGGCTTATTTTCCCTAACACTTTGAAGCGTTGTACATTGTCGGAATATTCGTATTTCTTTTCTGTTAAGAGGACTGATATTGCTGTTAGCCATCGGTCTCTACTTCTTTTTGCCAAGGAAGAGAACAATAGAGTTCCATCATTAACAACTAAGCACTTATTGTTCCAAATCCTTCCGTAATCTTTGACCATTCCGTGTATGGTCTTTTCTCCGCTTATGTAGATGTACATATCGTCTGAAAAGAACTTCATGGCTAAAAGATTGGTCTGTGTTTTCCATTCCCTAGAACGAGCTTCATGAAGTACGGATAGCCTTGGGAATGGAGAGCCTGCTGAATGAATTGATAAAACCTTTAAAAGACCTATTGGAGCAATTACTTGCCCTATTCTTTCATTGAAATAGCTAAAAATCCTTTTAGAAACTGGGCTATGTTCGAACACTCATTTAACACCACCCCTTCCAGCCGATTTTCTCCCATTGTTCCGTAGCTTCTTGCGGTATCTGTACATATAGTCAGCAACTTGTATTCTTCGCCTTACTGGAAGGATGCACAGTTTTAGGTATGGCATTAGTTCTACTGGTATCAGAATGAACTCTCCCTTACGCTTTATGCTGTCCTTTGTTAGTCCGAGAGAATCGAAAGGAAATTCCTCTGAACCGTCTATTTTTACAGGTCTTTCTTTTACCATCTGGAATCTCTTCCTATTAGCTCCTTCTTAGAGAGCTTAAGACGTAGAATCTACATAAGACTACTCCCTTATAAACGTTTCGGAACTTCGGTTTTGGCTCAAAATCCGTAGCTTCCTCTGATTGTCCAGATGAGGTTGTAGCAGATGATTTTTGACCAGATTTCCG
>JAIMAA010000049.1 GCA_023512225.1 Candidatus Bathyarchaeota archaeon | reverse complement strand
GGAAACCATATTGGGGTCTTGCTAAAAAACGCGTATAGGCATATGAATGATGCTGGTGGCAAAACTGCTAAATACCATCTTTCTTTCGTGCTAATTCTATTTTCTTCATACAACAATGCCACTAATGCAAAACTGAAGAGGCAGAAAAAGGCTAAGGCTCCATAAGCAACCATGATGTTTGTTCCAAAAGTAAACATGCTAATAGTGGCAGCGACGAAGCTGATTATGAGGAATCCTTTGAAAAAGAGTTGAGCCTTGGCTTTGGGAAGATTTGAGAAAAGATAAGAGAAAATGAAGAGTACCAGTGAGTAAGCGAAGAGGAACATTGTCATAATTGCCATTTGTGGCACAAAGACTATGAGCGATATTGTTATGCTCATTGCTGCGACGAGTACGATAGCGTTCCAGATGCTGAATTGTTTTTCTTCGAAAATGTCTTTAAATTTTCCTTCGATTTTCTTTTCTAAAAGCATAGCCGCTATTGTGACTAGGAAAAGTGTTAAGGGCATGACGATGTCGAAATACATAAACGCACATACACAGAACGTGCATTTAAACATTAAAAGCGGAAGTGTGCGTTTAAGATTGCTAAAGATGCAATGAGTGCTTCTTCAGTTCTAACCGTCTCTGTTCCTTGTGTCGGAATTGTGTTAATGATAAAGTCTGCCACGTCGTCCAAGTTGAATCCTTCATGTTTTACTATTTCGTATAAGCCTTGAGTGGGTGCGCCAAACGCTAAGAGAATTTTTTGTGCTGATTTCCATCTTTCTGAAATTTCTTCTGCAGCGTCCGCAAATGGAGTGCCATATTTAGAGGTGGCGATAGTTAAATCGAAATTTCTGCTTTTCAACATTTTTACAAATGGTTGCGTTTCTGTGGTGATTGTATATCCCCAGTAATGTAGTATTTCTTCGCGGCTTGCCAAGTCAACTTGTACTTGCTCGTTTATTTTGGTTATTTTTACGGTGGTGCGTTTGCCTTTTGATAGTTGTCTATTCTGGATTAAAGCGGGCTTTTCCACCCCAATGTCTATGAGCGTGCCATCTTCTCTGCTGGATAGCGTTACTCCTTCTCGGTATTCGCCAATTTTCAAATCTTTCATTTTGCGGTTTAATGGGTGATGTGGTGTGCGTAATGGTGGAAGTATGCCTGCATATCGAAGTGTTGGTTTAAGTTTGAACAGTCTCTTTCGCAGATACTGCGGCGTTTCCATGTAAGCAAGCAGAGTTGTGATTAAATCTATCTCATATCTTTGATTTGTTTCTGGGTTATCTGGGTAAACTACGATTTCGTCTACTTTGAAAATTGCAGCTGCTCTTCCAATAAGACCTATTTTTGATGTTTTTTCGCGTAAATGAGGGGTGTCGGAAACAACAGAAGCAGGTATGGCTATTGAAATTTTTTTTCCATCCAAACTGTGTTCCGCCTTTGCTGCTATTAGATTAAATCCTCAAATGGCTATTATAGTTCTTCTGCTTAAAAGCTAAAAGCGTATAGCTTTCACATTTGACTGTGATGGGTGGAAGAGTTTGCCAAAAGCAACGATTCTGGATAATCTTGGCGAAATTAAACGAATTGATAAGAGTAACATGCTTTCTTTCTGTGTTGACGCTCCGAAACATTATGGTGAAGCCGCAAAGTTAGCCGAAACAGTTTCCGTCAGTTATCCAAAACCCAAATCAGTTATTGTTGCAGGCATGGGCGGGTCTGCCATCGGCGGCGAACTTTTAAAGGATTGGGCAAGAGACAAACTGGCTGTTCCAATAGAAGTTTGTCGGGAATACTCTTTACCCGCATACACGAACAAAAACACTCTGGTTTTTGTTGTGAGTTATTCTGGCGAAACTGAAGAGTCATTGAGCGTATTTTTGGATGCTGTAAAACGTCCATGTATGATTGTTTGCCTAAGTTCTGGAGGAACGTTACAGGAATTTACTGAAAAATTAAGCATTCCGCATTTACATGTTCCTTCTGGAATGGCTCCACGCGCAACCCTTCCTTATCTATTCATACCTCTATGCGTTTTGATGGAAAAAATCGGTTTAATTGAAGACGCTAGAGCTGAAATTTCTGAAGCCATCAACATTCTGAAGCGGGTGAGCGATTCAAACTCGCCTAACACTCCTTCAAACGACAATTTTTCCAAGAAGTTAGCATTAAACGTATTCGGCACTGTTCCAGTCGTTTATGGTTTTGGAATTTACCGCGCTGTTGCTCAACGTCTAAAGCAACAGTTTAATGAAAATAGTAAGGTTCCCGCGAAATGGGAGTTTTTCCCTGAACTTAACCACAACGAGATTGTGGGTTGGGAGAGAGCTGGGGAACTTGCAAGATGCTTCTCTGTATTATTCATTCGGGATAATGACGAACCAGAGGCAATACGGCAGAGAATTGAAACTACGAAGGAGCTGATAAGTAAAGAAGCAGTGAAGATTTTTGAAATTTGTGGTCAAGGCAGAAGAAGGTTGGCGAAGATGTTGTCGACTGTTGTCATTGGTGATTTTGCTAGTGTTTATTTGGCTGTTCTGCGAGGCGTTGACCCAACGCCAGTGAAAACTATAGTTTTGCTGAAGGAAAGGATGAAGCAAGTGGGAGTGAAGGAGAAAGTAGTGCGTGAACTGCAAAAACTTTCTAGAAATTAGGGTGTTTAATCTTGCTTGTCCATGATGAACTCTGCGAACATTTTCTCTGCAGTTTCTAGTGGCGTAATTTGTGGTGGATGTTTAAACGCGTAGGCGCAGATTGGCAACACTGTTCCTTTCAGCTTTTTGTCCAGCGCTATTTTCATAGCTCTTATTACGTCTAACAACACGGAACCCGCGTTTGGCGCGTCCACTGTCGAGAGTTTCAGGTCTATTTGCATTGGGGTGTTGCAGAAGTATAAGCCTCTAATCCAGAAGTAGCTGTCTCGTCTGTTCTCCAAAAAGTCCACGTAATCTGTTGAGCCAGCAACTACTTCCGCCTTGTATGGCAAAGCGGTTTCTACGGATTTTGTTTTGACGGTGCGTTTTACGTCTCTTGTTCTTTCAAGCGTGTCTAAAGATTCTGTTCCCCCGCCAACATCGAGTTGGTATGTTTGGGTTATGCGAACGCCATGCATTGAAAGTAGTTTCAGTAATGTTTTGTGCAGGGTAGTTGCGCCTACTTGGTCAATTAAGTCGTCGCCTGCGAGTGGCAATTTTGCTTCTTCAAAACGTTTAGCCCATGCTGCGTCGCTTGCAATAAAAGCCGGTGTAGCGTTCACGAATGCGCAGTCAGCCTTTAAAGCTTGTTCAGCATACCATTGTGAGGCTTTTACTGCGCCACTTGGAAGTAAATTGAGCATGATTTCCGCGTCGCTTTCTTTCAGTGCGTTTGCTATGTTTGTTTCTGGTTGGTTGCTGATTTGGATTAAGTTTTTTGTGTATTCGCCGACGCCATCTAGTGTGGGGCCTTTGTGTACGATAACGTTTGAGTTTGCTACGGTGGTTATTTTTGGCGCATTGTTCGGCGCTGCAAAAATTGCTTCTGAAAGGTCTTTGCCGACTTTTCTGTTGTCAACATCGAAGGCTGCGACAATTTGCACGTCTCTTGGGTGGTAGCCTCCTATAAATAGGTGGCGTAATCCAATGGCTTTTTCTTCTTCATTGCAATTGCTGTAGTATTGTAAGCCTTGAATTAGTGCGGACGCGCAGTTTCCAACGCCAACGATGGCAACTTTTATTTTTGGCATGGCTGTTCCCTCTCTTTTGCATTTGATATTTTGCGTCTTCTTTATAAAATGCTACGCTGTCTTTATTGCTGAAATGGTGGATAACAGAATGAAGGCCTGGTTGGATGTGTCTCTTTTGCGCTGTCCAAACTGTGGGCATTATTATGTTGATGCATCATGGTATGTTGTGGAAATGGAATCAGACATCGAATGCGGCTATTGCGGAGCAGAATTTAACAGTAAGAAAAACACGAAAGACCGCGTAATACTAGAATTCCAAATAGATGAAGACGAAAAAGTACAGAATGTGAAAGTCGTTGAACACGTAAAACTAGAATAATCAATTATCATGGTGCAACACAATCTGCCTGCAACAATTGCAAAAACACTGCGAATTTTTAGTAAGCCTTAAAGTCTTTAAGTATTTATCAATAGAGAAGGCTGAACACAATTGACTGGTAGGACTAAAACTTCGGACAAGTTCGCCATAATTGACGAGTTAGCACGCCGTAGAGGCTTCTTTTGGCAATCATATGAAATGTACGGTGGAGTAAGCGGTTTCGCAACTTATGGCCCTCTAGGTGCGAAACTAAAGCAGAACATCGAAAACAAACTCCGAGAACTCTTCGTAAGCAAACTGGGAATTTTGGAAATAGAATCTCCAATAATTGCTCCAAGCAAAGTATTCGAAGCGTCAGGCCACGTTGACCATTTTAAAGAAGCCATGGTAGAATGTTTGAAATGCAAGAAACGATTCCGCGCAGACCATCTACTTCGAGAATTTGCAAAAATGAC
Organism: Candidatus Bathyarchaeota archaeon; assembly: GCA_023512225.1. Taxonomy (GTDB): domain Archaea; phylum Thermoproteota; class Bathyarchaeia; order Bathyarchaeales; family Bathycorpusculaceae; genus DSLH01. Next base: position 7,987 of record JAIMAA010000049.1, on the reverse strand, counting down.
AGAGGCTGAAGCTGAAAAACTAAGTCTCAAAGAAATGAAAGTCACAATCAAAAAACATAACATCAAGTGTCCAGAATGCGGAGGCGCTTTTAGTGAACCAAAACTGTTCTTGACAATGTTTAAAACCACGATAGGTCCATATTCTGGCGCGGTTGGCTATGGAAGACCCGAAGCAGCGCAAGGAATTTTTGTAGAGTTTCGGCGTTTATATGAAATGGCTCGAGAAAAACTTCCATTTGGCGTTCTGCAAATTGGTCACGCGTTAAGAAACGAAATTTCGCCAAGGCAAGGGCTTATAAGATTGAGGGAATTCACGATAGTGGATTTGGAATTCTTTTTCGACCCAGAAGAACCAGACTGTTTCCTCTTGAAAGATGTTGAAAATGAAAAATTGCGGCTTTTGTTGGCTGAAACCAAGCTACGGGATTCTGAAGAAATAACCGAAGTTACCGTAAAAGAAGCGCTAAAGAGGGGCTTAATCAAGGCAGAATGGCAAGCAGTTTTCATGGCTTACGCCAAAAAATTATTAACGGATTTAGGGGTTCCAGCCGAAAAACAACGTTTCATCGAAAAACTTCCTTGGGAAAGAGCTCATTATTCGCTTCAGAGTTTCGACCAAGAGGTTTACGTTGAACGTTGGGGCTGGGTGGAAGTTTCCGGGCACGCTTACAGAACAGATTACGACTTAAAACAGCACATGAAATTCAGCGGCGAAGACCTCCAAGTTTACAAAGAATATACTAAACCAGTCGAGAAGGAACAGCTAGTCATAAAACCGGTGATGGCTAAGATTGGTCCAACGTTTAAAGCTGAAGCCGCGAAAGTGGGCGAGATGCTTTCTAAAGCTGAGCCGGAGAAAATTGAAGCCTCTTTGAAGAAGAACAAATATTACATGCTTGGAAAATACAAAATTCTTCCAGAACACGTAATGATTACGCGGCAAAAGGTTGTTGAACGTGGAAAACGCTTCATCCCACATGTTGTTGAGCCCAGTTTCGGTTCTGATCGACTTGTTTACGTTGCTCTTGAATATGCTTACCATGTTAAAGATGACAGAGCGGTGCTGAGTTTTCCCCGAGATATTGCACCAATACAGGTCGGCGTTTATCCTCTGGTCAGCAAAGATGGACTGCCTCAAAAGGCATTAGAAGTGTATAATATGCTGCTCGATGAAGGTTTCGCGGTTGAATATGATGAAGCGGGTTCAATTGGCAGAAGATATGCCCGTGCAGACGAAATTGGCGCAGCCTTGGGCGTGACAGTTGATTACGAAACACTGAAAAATGACACAGTCACTATTCGCGACCGCGATTCATGGAAACAAGTCAGAACCAAAATCGAAAATTTGCCAGAGCTTCTACACAAATATTTCAAGAAGAAAATCAATTTTGAAGATTTAGGCAAGCCATTCTAAAAGTCCAGTTTACGTTACCTTTTTTAATGCTTCAGTATATTTAATGATAGGAAAATTTGCCCTATTTTGCGGGCGGGAAAAACTTTGGTGCTTCCAGCAGAAACTGAAGAACGCGTAAAACGAAGAGCCTTAACCGTTTGCCAAGACCACCTAAGAAAGGTCTTAGACGTCACACGCAAAGTTCCTCAGATGATAGACTGTTTTATGCGAAACGATAAGGAAAAAGCAAAACAACTTTTCACTGAAATCAGAAGCGGCGAAGAAGAAGTCGACAAAGCCAGACGGCTAGTTTCGCAGGAGCTTGCAGAGATAGGCGCTATTCTTCTCAGCAGAGAAGACTTTCTAAGGTTCACAAACTTGACAAGCGAAATTGCGGATTTTTCCGAGGGCATAGCTTTTCGTTTGGTCGAAATTATGGAGCACAATTGGAACGTTTCGGGAGACATAAAGAAGGATTTGCTGAAGCTTTCAGAGGCGGTTTTGGACGCTGTGGTTAGACTTAGGGAGACTGTGATGGTCTTGAGTTATGGTCCAGCTAAAGCTATGGAAAAAGCGAAGGATGTTGAGGTTGCTGAAAGGGCTGTTGATGAGCTTTATCGAGAGTTTGAAATAAAGCTTCTAAGCAGCAAGTTAGAGTTTCCCGCGTTGATTTTGTTAAGAGATGTTCTGCAACTTCTCGAGGATTCAGCCGACAAAGCAGAAGATGCTGCTGATGCTGCACGAATCTTATCATTGATCATGTAAGAGAGCGAAAAACGAAATGCCTAAGAAAACAGAAGTGGAGTTCATCGAAAACTTCTTAGTGGTGTGGGATTCGGCTAAGGGCTCAGAACTTTACAAAATGGGTTTCTACGGTAAACCCTTGGGAATTTCTAAACCAAAAATCCCGGAGTTCACTGTTCCGCTTGTTTTGGATTTGATGGAAGGCTTGTACCTTGCAACAAAGGGAATCATAACTGTCTATGAAGGTCCACAGAAGAAGAAAGTTAGCCTCGTTAAGTTGCGTCAAAGAGCTAGGCAATTGTATGAAGATTTTGATGAGAAATATGCTGTTTATCGAGATTTGCGTGATGACGGACTAATTGTCACGCCGGGGATAAAGTTTGGATGCGACTTTGCCGTTTACAAGTATGGACCGGGCGTTGAACATGCGCCGTATATGGTGTCTGTTAAAAGCGCCAATTCTGAAATTACCGCCACTGACATTGTTAAGGCTGGAAGACTAGCGACAACCGTCAGAAAAAGATTCATAATTGCAGTGCCAAATTTAGAGAAGGGAAAAATAAGATATTTAATATTCAAATGGTTCAAAGCCTAAACAAGCGTAAACTTGTGGCTAATTGGAGGATTTCTCTCTTTCTAATTAAAACAGATTTCAGAAGCATGATAATTTGATAGAAAATTGGAATGAAGCAATTTCTTAACAAAAAACGTCGAATAAACCAGTTTATGAGCTTTTTTCTAAAATAATCGTCAGTAATTCTTCCTCTAACGTTGGTTCCATTGGATTCTCGATTATTTTTCCGACCTCTTTCCCTTCCTTAGAAAATAATATTATAAGCGGAATCTTATCCACTCTGAATGTTTCTACTTCAGGCGGCGACGGTGGGATTCTCCATTTTCTGGTATGACTTAACGGGTCTTTCATTAATCCTCCGAAGATTCTGACTTCTAATCCAGTTGCTTCTGATATCAGCGCTAGAACTGGGATGTTGGCGGCGCAGTCTTTGCACCATTCTGCTGAAAAGGCAACTATTACATATTTATCTGCAAATTTTTTAAGTTGGTTCACTACTTCTTGATTCACCTTATAAGTCTGTTTTCTAACGGAAAATTTTTCGCGGAACGGTTCTCCCAAACCATCCAAATATTCGTTTACAGAAACTGTTCTTCTTCTGATTTCAGCTAATTCGATGTCCATTTTTAACCTGGCATTAATGTTTGATTGGCAAATTCTCCCCTTACATACTGATGAGGGTAGATTTTTGTTGCTGTTAGTTTACATCCTTCAGATATCGTTACATCATCCGCGATAACCGATACTCCATCTATTTTTGTCTGTTTTCTCGGGCTTGACAGAACCGTCGCATGCCTTCCTACAATGCTGTCCTTTATCTCTGCTTTTTCCTCGATTATGACCCTATCGAGAATTGCCGAATTCTCTATTATAGCGTCCTTTCCTATTTTCGTGTAATTGTCAATGCATGAATTCACCAGTCGCACACCGTCGCTTATTTCGCAGTGTCGCCCGATTAGAACAGCTCCTTCGATTTCTATTTTTCCCTGTTTGATTTTTCTTATAATTTCTTGTTTTCTCTTCTGCGACTCGGAGCTTTCTCCTTGAACCCATATTTTTGCTTCTTCATTTATTCTTCCTCCAAAATCCGTTAGGGATGAGAAGCGTCCGTGAAGCATGTCTTGCATGGCTTCTAGGTAGCGTTTTGGACTGCCAACATCATACCAGCTTCCTTTCAAAGTGTACCCGTAGACTGGTCTTCCAGTTTTTATAAGGTAGGGAATGAAATCGAAACCAAAATCCAAGCGATTCTTTTCTTTGATTATTTGCTTTACTCCTTTTTCTTTGAAGATCTTCTTTATTTCTGGAGAAACCATATACAGACCCGTGTTGGCAAGGTTTGATGGTGCCTCTTTAGGCGTTGGTTTTTCGACGAATCTTGAAATTTTCATGTCTTTGTCTATGTCGGCTATTCCGTAGCCTTCAACATCAGCAACTTCCCGCAATGCTATGGTCATTGTTGCGCCTTTTTTTCGGTGGAATTCCACAAGTTCCTTTACGTTAACATCAAAGATGTTGTCGCCTTGCACCGCGAAAACTGGGTCTCTAACGTTGTAATATTCCATGTTTATTCTGGCTGAATCTGCACTGCCCAAGTCGTCAACGTTGGGCTGGTATTTTATGTGGACGCGTGGACTAATGTCGTATCTTGTGGAAAACCCGTAGCCTGACTCGAAATAGTCATGTAAATCTCTGTAGTTCGTGTAGCCTTTCACTCCGAAAATGAAGTTTCGTATGCCTTGGCGTGCAAGAGATAAAAGCGAAAATTCTATTAACGGTCTATTCAAGAGGCGGATGCACGCCTTACTGGTCTCAGCTGTGAGTGGTAATAGGCGTTTGGCTTTGCCGCCTACTGGAATTATTACTCTTAGTCTTTCTGGTGCGTAGTTGTCACGCAAAAGGTGCCACCAACTTTTAAATGTTTATTCCGTGTTAAACGTATTAAACTTTCGAATCTTATCGTGAGTTTTATAACTTTAGTGAAAGCTTATGGTTTATTGCAAGGCTTGAGAAAAATGGAGCAAGTTGCCGCCTATCTACGTTTGATGCGCCCGATTAATTGCTTAATGATGGGTTTCGCAGTCATAGTCGGCGCGGCACTTGCAAGTCCACGTGAGTTAAGCCTTTTTTGGCAAAACTTGGCTTATGGGTTTTTAACTGGTTTCTTTTTAACTGGCGCTTCCATGGCGATAAACGACTATTATGACCGGGAAATAGACGCTATAAACGAGCCCAATCGTCCGATTCCAAGCGGGTTAATCAAGCCAAAAAAAGCCTTAGCATTCGCGTTTGTCCTTACCGCTGCGGGCTTTGTGTCTGCGTACTTAACAAGTATTTTTTGTTTATTCATAGCATTGATTGCATGGATAGTTTTTGTTACTTACACTACAATTGGAAAACGCAGTGGATTACCAGGAAATCTTCTTGTAAGCACATGTGTGGCGATACCTTTCATTTATGGTAGTGTAGCAGTTGCTAACGAGGTTAAAACAAACGTCTTAATTTTTGTCTCTATGGTTTTTCTTTCTAATACGGGCAGAGAAATAACAAAGGGCATAGTGGATGTTCAAGGAGACAAGGCGCGTAATGTGAAAACTTTGGCTGTGCGTTTTGGAGAAAAAACCACGGCTGTTGCGGCTTCAGTGTTTTATCTTTCTGCTGTTTTATTGAGTCCCCTTCCTTGGCTTTTAAACATCGTCTCTTTATGGTTCATCCCATTCGTCGCTGTAACTGATTCTGGACTTGTCGCTTCTTCTATTCTACTACTTATGGATTATTCGAGAGAAAACGCCAGAAAAAACAAAAATACTGTTCTTCTATGGTTTATTTTCGGATTAGCAGCATTCCTATTTGGTGCTCTTGTGTGGTGAGCTTGTGTTTGTTGAGGAAGTTTTCAGAAATATTCTTTTCATGTTTATTTGTTATGCCTACATATTGTTGATAATTTTTGTTTCTGGCAAGATGGACAAATTTTTGCATGTTTCGCGTAAGACTTCTCGAAAGTTTCTTCATATGATGATTGGCAATCTTATTTTTTTAATTCCCTTTTTTACAGCAACCATCTATCCCGTTCTCGTTGCTGCCCCGTTTATACTGGTGACGTTCCTTGCGTCGTCATACTCCCCCCTAAAAGAATTTGGAAGCAAAATTAAAGGACTTGCAGACATAACTGAAGAAGGGCATCAGCTAGGACTTGTTTTCTACGCAATCTCGTACACTTTTTTGGCAGTGTTTTTTGCTTCTAAACCCTACGTGATTGCAGCTGGAATCTTGCCAATGGCCTATGGAGATGCATGTGCTTCTATTGTGGGCGAAGCTTATGGAAGAAAGAAGTACAGAGTTTTTGCAGGCAAAAGTTTGGAAGGCTCAACGGCAATGTTTTTTGCAAGTTTTTTAAGTTTTACATTCAGTCTTGCTTTCTTTTCTATGCTTTATCCTTTTTCAATATTTGATAAATTTGCCGCAGTGCTTTGGGTCGCTTTGGTTGCAACATTAGCTGAAGCAATTTCGCCCCTTGGGTTTGATAATTTAACCGTTCCAATCTTTTGTGTACTAGTATTTTTATTGTTGGGCGGAGGCGTCTAGAAAGTTGGTTTTTGTGGTCATAGACGGGTTAGATGCTTCTGGAAAAAGCACTCAAGCGCATAATCTTTATAACTTTCTAACGATTCGTGGGAAAACTGTTCTCTTGCGGGTTCATCCTTCAAGCGACCACTTCTTTGGAGCTAAAACGAGACAGTTTCTTTATTTGAAAGGCAAAAATGCACATTTTGCTTCAGCCTTTTTCTACATGCTTGACGTTATCCGTTCAATTCTGCTTTATTCTTGGAGAAGGTATGATTACGTAATTTTTGTGCGTTATCTAATGGGAACGGCTTATCTGCCATATCCACTGTATAGAATCGCTTACCACTTTTTCGCATCTATCGTGCCAACATCTTACTTTATGTTCTTTTTTGATATTAAACCAAAAGAAGCCCACAGAAGAATACAAAAAACACGCAAACAACAAGAAATGTTTGAAAGTTTGAAAGAACTGGAAAAGATTAGATGTAAAGCGCTTTCTTTGGCTTTTGTGGACGGTTGGAGAATTATTAATGCAAACAAGCCGGTGAATGAGATTGAAGAAGAGATAAGAAAATCTTTACTGCGTGATTCTTAATTTATTGTTCTAAAAATTGGACTTATAAGTATCATATTCTAGAACTATATTTTGAGAAGCGTGTTGCTTTTTGAATGAGGCTGAAGAGGCAAAGTTTGAGTATGCGCTTAGGGGAAAAGCTTGGAAAGTATACTGGCTTCTTTTGAAAAGCGGGCGTCCTCTGAGTGTTCGGGAAGTTCAGAAAGCCTTGCATTTCAGCAGCCCCAGCGTAGCGCAGCATCACCTTGAACAGCTTCGAGAGTTGGGATTAGTTGAGAAGCAGAATGTTGGCGGCCACTATTTCTTGGTCAACGAAGTCAAAATCGGCGTGCTTAGGCACTTTGTGAAATTGGGAAAACTCTTGTTTCCACGCTACTTCTTTTATGCTGTATTTTCCACAGTTTTTTATGCTCTTTTCCTTTTATTCCTCGTTCAAGGGGTTACGAGAGAAAACTTGTTTATAATAACTTTTGGAGCCATTGTTTCCGTTATCTTCTGGTATGAAGCAGCTCGGGTATGGTCTTCACGGCCGTACTAACTTTTGGAACATCTCGTTCCAAAGTATAGCATGAAATACCGCAGAAACTCTTATTGATAATAGGGATTAATCTATGGAAAGCAAAATCAAGAAACAAGCACTTGTCTACGGATTTGCTGCTATTCTGCTTGCCTCGGTTTTAACCGCAGTAATTTTCAACATCATCATCCCACTTAAGTATACTCCAGGTGCTCCCCCAGTCTCGGCGCCGCAGTTTTCTCTGCTCTCAGCATTTCAGTCTGAAGAAGAGCTGAAGAGCTTCCTAAAAATGAACTCTAGAAACCAAGAGCCCTTCTGGATTTATGGATCTGAAGATGCAAGGCTTGCTAGCCCACTTGATGCACTGTCTCAAAGCGGAATTACGAAAAGTGCTGCTCCTTCACATTCAACCACAAACATTCAAGTTGCAGGAGTGGATGAAGCAGATATTGTAAAAGTTGATGATAGAGGTTACATGTACACTCTGTCTGGCAATTCGGTTTATATTTTGAGAGCTTATCCTCCAATGCAGGCTAAGATAGTTTCAAAAATAACTTTTCAGAATTTGTATCCTATTGGAATCTTTGTCAACGGCGACAAGTTAGCAGTGTTAGGGTC